>SXZC01000223.1 GCA_005788075.1 Actinomycetota bacterium | reverse complement strand
GGTGGCCGTGTGCCTGATCCTCTTCACGGTCTACTTCCGCGAGGGCGGCGACGGCCCGGCGCATGGCACCCAGCGCCTGGCGGGCACGGTCGTGGCCCCGCTGCAGTCGGTGGGCAGCCGCATCGTGGAGCCGTTCACGGGGGCCTGGGACTGGGTGACCGGCCTGTTCGACGCCCGCGGCGAGAACGAGCGCCTCCAGGAGGAGAACGCCGCGTTGCGCGCGCAGGTGCTCGCAGCCACCGACCAGGCCGCCGAGGTGGCGCGCCTGCGCGCCCTGCTGGGCATCACCGATGACGTGCCGGGCGGCTACAAGCCCGTGGTGGCCTCCATCATCGGTCGGTCGCCCACCAACTGGTACTCCCGGGCGCGCATCGACGCCGGCACGAATGACGGCGTGGTCGTGAACAGCCCGGTGGTGGCCGCGGCCGCGCCGGGGGCGTCGCTCGTGGGCGTCATCACCTCGGCATCGGTGGGGAGCAGCATCGTCACCTTCATCACCGACTCCTCCACGCGCGTGGGGGCGACGGTCGATGGCTCCGGTGGCGCCCTCGGCGTGCTGCGCCCGACCGTGGGCGGGCAGCTGATGCTCGACAACGTGCCCCGCGACTTCCGCGTGCGCGATGGCGCGGTGGTGCGCACGGCCGGCTTCGTGGCCGACCTCCGCCTGCCGTCGGTGTTCCCGCGCGGCATCCCCATCGGCCAGGTGGCCGGGGCCGGGTCCCAGCCGGTGGACACCTTCCTCACCATCCAGGTGACGCCCTTCGCCGACGTGCGCGAGCTGTCGTCGGTGGCCGTGCTCACCCCGCAGTCCGCGGCGGCGAAGCGCCGCGCCGAGGGCTGAGGCCGAGGTGGCCGAGCAGATCACGGGGGACATCCCGGCGGCCCGCCCGCTGCCGGTCGGGCGCATCCGCAGCCTGCCGCAGCGTCCTGCCCACATCGGGCGCATCGTGCTGCTGGGTGTGCTCGCCGTGCTGCTGCAGATCACGCTCATGCCGTACCTCACGGTGGCGGATGGCGCGCCTGACATCTGCATCGCGCTCGTCGTCATCGTGGCGGTGTTCCGCGGGCCGTTCGTGGGGGCCATCCTCGGCTTCGCGTGCGGCCTCGCCGTGGAGCTCACCACCCCCGTGGGCACGCTGGGCGTGCTCGCCCTGCTCTACCTCGCCGCGGGGTACTGGTGCGGCCGCTTCGTCGACCGCCCCGAGGCCGAGAGCCTCGGCCTGCCGGTGGCGCTGGCCGTGGCGGCATGCGCCTTCGTGCAGGTGGGCTACGCGGTGTTCCAGCTGCTGCTCGGCACGGAATTCGTGGTGTCGGCCGTTGCCGTGCAGGTGATCGTGCCCACCATCCTGCTCACCGGGCTGCTGTCGTTCCCGCTGCTGCTCGTCGTGCGGCGACTCCTCGGGGCCCCGGTGGACGTCGAGCCGGGAATGCTTCACGCGTGAGCACCACCAGCCCGATCCCTCCCGACCTTCCGCCCGGCGAGGAGCCGCGCCCGCCGCGCCGGCGTATCCGCCGCCCGACGCGGCCCGTGCTGCGGATGGCGTCGTTCACGGTGGCCGTGCTGCTGCTGCTCGGCGTCCTCGTGGCGCGCCTTTGGTTCCTGCAGGTGATCGGCGGCGGCGACTACCAGGAGCGCGCCGAGGCCAACAGGCTGCGCACGATCATCACCGAGGCGCCGCGCGGGGCGATCACCGACCGCAATGGCGCGCCGCTCGTCACCAGCCGCGAGGTCCTGAACCTCGTCGCGGAGCCGAGCCAGCTCACCGGTCCGGAGGGGGCGGGCGCGCTCCGTCGGCTGTCCGTGGCCCTCGGGCACCCCCCGGGGTACTTCGCCGCGAAGGTGAAGAAGTCGGGCGAGTCGCGGCCCTTCGAGGCCGTGGTGCTCGAGGAGGACACCACCCCTGAGCTGCAGGCCTACGTCGAGGAGCGCCGCGCGCAGCTGCCCGGCATCAGCCTGCAGGCCGCGTACGTGCGCGATTACCCGGAGGGCACCACGGCCGCGCACGTGCTCGGCTACACGGGGCCCAGTCCCGCCGAGAACGCGGAGGAGTACGGAGGCCGCGGCTACCTCGGCAACGAGACGGTGGGTCGCGCCGGGATGGAGGCCGAGTACGAGGAGTACCTGCGTGGCATCGCCGGTCGCGAGCAGGTGGAGGTGGATGCCCGCGGCGAGGTGGTGGGGCGCGGCATCCTCTCCCAGACCCCGCCGCGCCCGGGCCAGACCCTGCGCCTCTCCATCGACCTGAAGGTGCAGAAGGCGCTCGAGGCGGCCCTGCGTGACGAGGTGCGCGGGTCGGGCACCTCCACGGGGGCCGCGGGCGTGGCGATCGACCCCAAGACCGGCGCCGTGCTGGCGCTGGCCTCGTACCCCACGTTCGACCCGGATGTCTTCCAGTCGGGCAGCCCGCGCGAGGTGCGCCGTGTGCTCACGAGCCCGGCCCGGCCGCTGCTCGACCGCGCGATCGGCGGCGAGTACCCCGCGGCATCCACGTTCAAGGCCATCACGGCCACCGCGGCGATCGAGAGCGGGCTCTACACGCCCGGGGAGATCATCGAGTCGCCCGGGTCGGTGGTGCTCTACAAGACGCGCTTCAAGGGGTTCAACGAGACCGACCACGGGAAGATCGGGGTCTCCGAGGCGCTCGAGGTGTCGAGCGATACGTTCTTCTACGAGATCGGCGACCGCTCGTATCGCGTGCGCGGCTGGCCACTGCAGGACTGGTCGCGCAAGTTCGGCCTGGGCCGGCCGACCGGCCTCGACACCGTGGAGGGCGAGAGCGCGGGCCTCGTGCCCGACCTGGCCTACAAGCGCCGCACCTGCGATCGCGCGGTCGACCCGATCAACTGCTCGTGGCGCCCGGGTGACTCGATCAACATGTCCATCGGGCAGGGCAACGTGCTCGTCACGCCGATCCAGATGGCCGTGGCGTACGCCGCCATCGCCAACGGCGGAACGGTGGTCACCCCGACCCTCGGCCGCGCCGTGGTGGATGCCGACGGCCGCGTGCTCCGCGACCTGCTGAGCGCTCGGGCGAAGCGCCCGCTCGGCATCTCGGAGCAGAGCCTGCAGTTGGTGCGCACCGGACTCCGCCGGGCCGCGAACGGCAACGGGGGCACGGCCACGCCGGTGTTCGGGGCGCTGCCCGAGCAGTTCCGGGTGGAGGGCAAGACGGGCACCGCCGAGAACTCCAGCGGGGTCGATCACGCGTGGTATGTGGGGTACGCGCCGGCTGATGACCCGAAGATCCTCGTGGCCGTGGTGGTGGAGCGCGGTGGCCAGGGCGCCAACTCCGCGGCCCCGGTCGTGTGCCGCGCCATCGGCGCGTACGTGGGCTTCTCCGCCGACAAGTGCGGCACCGGGGCGAAGGTCAACTGATGGCGACGTTCCCCGGGGAGGTCGGGGGCGGATCCGCCCGCGCACGCACGCAATCCGCGCTGGCCGGGCTCGACTGGTGGCTGCTCGGCAGCGCGATCGCCGTCTCCGGGTTCGGCGTGTACGTGGTGAGGATCGCCACCGATGGGGACATCCCGTCGGACCCCGGGTACTTCTTCACCCGGCAGGTGGCCTACACGCTCATCGGCCTGGTGGCGCTCTTCTTCACGCTCCGGCTCGACCTCGAGCGGCTCTCGCGCTACGTCTGGACCCTCTACGCCATGCTCATCGCGGCGGTCGGCATCGTGCTCGTGCTGGGGTCGTCCGCGCGGGGATCCACGCGATGGATCGAGCTCGGGCCCCTGCGCCTCCAGCCATCCGAGCTCGGCAAGGTGGTGATCGCCTTCGTGCTGGCGGTCATCGTGGTCGAGCGCATCCGCTCCATGGATTCCGCACGGCTCTCCCTCTTCGTCGCCGGCATCGCCGCCGTGCCCGCGGGCATCGTGTTCCTGCAGCCCGACCTCGGCACGTCGCTCGTGTACGCCGCGATCACGGTGGCCATCCTGTGGGTGGCGGGGCAGCCCATCACGCACTTCATCGTCGCGGGGGCGGTGGTGGTGACGCTCGCGGCGCTCGTGCTGTACATCCTCCCGGCGGCGGGGGTGAACGTGCTGAAGCCCTACCAGGTAGATCGCCTCACGGCGTTCGTGGATTCCGGCGCCGACCGCTCGGAGACCGGCTACCAGCTGGAGCAGAGCAAGGTGGCCATCGGATCCGGCGGCGCCTTCGGCAAGGGGCCGTCCGGCGCCACGCAGACCATCAACGACTTCCTGCCCGAGCACCACACCGACTTCATCTTCGCGGTGGTGGCCGAGATGTTCGGCTTCCTCGGCGCCGGGCTGCTCATCGCCCTGTACTTCGTCATCATCTGGCGGTGCCTGGTGATCATGCGACAAGCCCACACCGAGCTCGAGCGGCTCGTGGCCGCCGGGCTCACCGCGATGCTCGCGTTCGAGGTGTTCGTTAACATCGGCATGAACGTGGGGATCATGCCGATCACGGGAATCCCGCTGCCATTCATGTCGTACGGCGGGAGCCACACGCTGACAAACCTGGTCGCCGTCGGCGTGCTCCTTCGCATCGGCCGACGCGGGCGCGAGCTCGGGCCCCGGACGAGGTAGCCGTGGGCGCCATCACCACGCTCGCGAAGCGGGTCAATACCTTCGCGAAGGACACCCGCAAGCATCACGAGGAGGCTCTCGAGGGAGGCGTGATCGCCATTCTCCCGGGCGACCCCGTGCTCACCGGCGCGCTGTCCGACCTGCTGGGCATTCCCGTGGGCGACCGCCCGCACGCCGACCTGGTCATCATCCCGCTGGGCATGGCCGATGACGCCACCTCCGCCGCGCGCGAGGCCGCAGCCCGCGCGCGACAGGATCTCCGGACACTCGTCGTGGTGATCTGCCCCGACGCCCGCCGGGGCGCGCGCGAGGCTGAGGTGCTTGCCGAGCCCGACGTCACCATCGGGGACCTCGTGTTCGCCCCCGACGCCACCAGCGAGGCGTCGCTCGCCGCCATCACCGACGGCATCATCCGGGTCCTCGGGGCCCACAAGGTGCCGGCCGCGCGCCGGTACCCGCCGCTGCGCGACGCCGTGCGCCGCAGCATC
>SXZC01000028.1 GCA_005788075.1 Actinomycetota bacterium | reverse complement strand
GAGCGGCGGCGCGGTGCACCCATACGTGCGCCACCGGCGCGCGCGCCGGCGCGACCCATCAGTCCGCCCGCCGTACGACCACCCGCTGCTCGAGCCCGCGCTCGAGGAGACCCTGGGCGTGGTGGTGTTCCAGGAGCAGGTTCTCGAGGTGTCGATGGCGCTCGCGGGGTTCTCCGCCGGCGAGGCCGAGGACCTCCGCCGGGCCATGAGCCGCAAGCGCAGCCGCGACGCCATGCTGCGCATGTGGCAGCGGTTCCTGCGTGGCGCGCGCGAGCGCGGCGTGCCCGACGAGGTGACCCGCACGGTGTTCACCAAGCTCATCGGGTTCTCGAACTTCGGCTTCCCCAAGGCGCATTCGGCCGCCTTCGCCGTGCTGGCCTACCAGAGCGCGTGGCTGCGCCGGCACTACCCCGCCGAGTTCCTGGCCGCGCTCATCAACGCCCAGCCCATGGGGTTCTATCCGCCCGCCAGCCTGGTGCGCGACGCCGGCAGGCGCGGGGTGCGCACGGTGCGCGCGTGCATACGCCGGTCGGGGGTGGCATGCGCGGTGGAGGACGGCCGCGTGCGCCTGGGGCTCGGCATGGTGCGCGGCCTGGGCGCGAACGGCGCGGCGCGGGTGGTGGCGGAGCGCGAGGCCCACGGCCACTTCGCCGGCCCTGCCGATCTCGTGGCCCGCACCGGCCTTCGCCCCGAGCAGGTGGCCTGGCTGGCCCGGGCCGGCGCGCTGGACGCGTTCGGGGTGCCCGAGCGCGAGATCCTCTGGCAGGCCGGAACCCTCGCCCGTCCGCGGCGCGTGGCCGGTGGCGCGGGCGAGCAGCTACCGCTGCCCATCGAACCGGCCCCCGCACCGGCGCTGCCCGAGCCCGATCGCATCGACCGGGTGATCGCCGAGTACGAGGCCACCGGAATCTCCACCGGCTGGCACCTCATGACCCTCGTGCGCCCCGCCCTGCCCGCAGGCACCCTCACGGCGGCGGCGCTGCGCGAGGCGCGGCATGGCCGCGAGGTGACGGTGGCGGGAATGGTGGTGGCCCGGCAGCGCCCCGCCACCGCGGGCGGCATCGTGTTCCTGCTCATCGAGGATGAGACCGGGCCGGTGAACGTCATCGTGCGCCCCGATCTCTACGAGGCCCACCGGGCGCTGGTGCGCGCCGATCCGCTGCTGCTCATCACCGGCCGACTCGAGCGCCGCGAGCGCGTGGTGAACGTGCTCGCCCGCCACATCGAGGCCGCGCGGCTTCCCGCCCGCGAGCCGATCCCGCTCGAGCAGCCCGACGACGCCCGCGTGCGCGAGGCGGTGCCCGCCGCCCAGAACTTCGCCCAGGGGCGCCGGGGGCGCTAGGCCCGTAGCCCGTCAGCCCGCGAGGGCTGACACCAGTCGCTGCACATCGGCACGCACCCGCCCGGTGGCTTCGCGCACGCGCTGGTCACGCGACCCCGTGAGGTCGTCCATGCCCACGGGCTGCCCGAACGCCACGCGCACGGGCCCGTGGCCCACGGGCAGGCCGCCCCGCATCACCCGGTGGCTGCCCCAGATCGCCGCGGGCACCACCGCGATGCCCGGGGTGAGCGCGAGCCATCCTGCCCCCGGGGCAAATGGCTGCACCCGCGCCGAGTAGCCCGGGACGCCCTCGGGGTAGATCACCACGATGCCGGCGCGCTGCAGCACGCGCCGGGCATGCCTGAGCGCCGCGATCTCGCTGCCATCGGTGCGCACCGGCTCGAGCCCGAGGCGGAGCAGCACCCCGCGCACGAACGGGGCTCCGTCGTGGTGGCGCGACGTCACCAGGTGGATCACCTCCCGCGGGCACCCCGGCAGCGCAGCGCCCACGTACATGCCGTCCGGGTCGGCCAGGTGATTGCACACCACGAGGCAGCCGCGGTCATCGGGGATGTTCGCGCGCCCCGCGACCGCCATGCCATTCACGCCCCGTGCCCATGCGATGACCGCCGAGCGCCCCAGGCGGTGGAGGGGCGGCCACACCTTGGCGTGGCGCGGGGTCCGGCCCATCGTCAGGCGAGCGACTCCACGACCATCGCCACCCCCTGGCCGCCGCCCACGCAGAGCGCCGCGACACCGATACGGGCCTCGCGGTGGTGCATCTCATGGAGGAGGGTCACGAGGATGCGGGCGCCCGATGCCCCCACCGGGTGCCCCAGCGCGATGGCGCCGCCATTCACGTTGAGGATCTCCCGGCCGATGCCGAGCTCGCGCTGCACGGCCACGGCCTGCGCGGCGAATGCCTCGTTCACCTCGAACAGCTCGACCCGATCGATGCCGATGCCCGCGCGATCCAGCGCCCGGCGCACGGCTTCGACCGGCGCGAAGCCCATGATCTCCGGGGCGATGCCGGTCCACGCGTAGCCGAGGATGCGCGCCATGGGCCGCACGCCCAGCTCCGCCGCGCGGTCCTCCGCCAGCACCACCATCGCCGCGGCACCGTCGTTGATGCCCGATGCGTTGCCGGCGGTCACGGTTCCCCCCTCGCGGAACGCCGGGCGCAGGGCGGCGAGGGTCTCGGTGGTGGTGTCGGGGCGCGGGTGCTCGTCGCGGTCCACGAGCACCGGGTCCCCACGGCGCTGGGGAACGGGAACCGCCACCACCTGGTCGCGGAAGTGGTCGCGCTCCATGGCGAGCGCCGCAAGGCGCTGGCTCTCGGCGGCGAAGGCATCCTGGTCCTCCCGGCTCACGCCGAAGCGCTCGGCCACCACCTCGGCGGTGCCACCCATGTGCTGATCGGTGAGCACGCACCACAGGCCATCGGCGATGAGCGTGTCGCGAAGCGCCATGTCCCCGAGGCGCTGCCCCTCGCGCACATCCGCCACGTGCGGGGCGCGGCTCATGCTCTCCATGCCGCCGGCCACCACCACCTCGGCATCCCCCGCGCGGATCTCCTGCGCGGCCATGGCCACCGCGCGCAGGCCGGACCCGCACAGCTGGTTGATGGTCGTGGCGGGCACGGTGTCGGGGATTCCTGCGGCGATCGCGCTCTGCCGCGCGGGCCCCTGCCCCAGGCCCGCCTGCAGGATGCACCCCATCAGCACGTCGTCCACCTGGTCGGCGGGCACGCCGGCCCGGGCGAGTGCCTCGCGGATGACGATGGCCCCGAGCTCGGTGGCGGGCACCGGCGCGAGCGCCCCCATGAAGGCGCCGATGGGCGTCCGGACCGCCCCGGCGATGACGGGCGTGCTCACCCCGTCAGGCGGTGAACGACTTGCCGCATCCGCACGACCCCGTGGAGTTGGGGTTGTTGATGCGGAAGCCCGCGCCCTGGAAGCCCTCCTCGTAGTCGAACTCCGACCCGAGGAGGTACGGCACGCTCATGCGGTCGATGAT
>SXZC01000222.1 GCA_005788075.1 Actinomycetota bacterium | reverse complement strand
CAAGGTGGCCGGCACGTCCGAGGGCATCACCGCCCTGCAGATGGACAACAAGGTCGCCGGCGTGAGCCAGGAGACCCTGGGCCAGGCCCTCCAGCAGGCCAAGGATGCCCGGCTGAAGATCCTCGGCATCATGTCCGAGACGATCGCGGGCCCGCGCGAGGAGCTCAGCGCCTGGGCGCCGCGCATCACCGCCATCAAGATCGACCCCGAGAAGATCGGCATGGTCATCGGCAAGGGTGGCGAGACCATCCGCGGTCTCGAGGCCGACTTCGAGGTGGAGATCTCCATCGAGGACGACGGCACCGTGAGCGTGTACGGCGTGCAGGGCGAGAAGGCCGACCAGTGCGTAGAGCGCATCCGCTCGATGACGAAGGACGTCGAGGTCGGTGACGTCTACGAGGGCGCGACCGTGGTGAAGACCACCACCTTCGGCGCGTTCGTGGAGCTCACCAAGGGCGTCGATGGCCTGCTGCACATCTCCAACCTCGGCTCCGGCCGGGTGGAGAAGGTGGAGGACGTCATCAACCGCGGCGACACCGTGGACGTGCGCGTTGAGGAAGTCGACCGCGCCCGCGGCCGCATCGGCCTGCGCCTGCTGTCCGACGACTCGGCCCCGGCCGAGGGCAACGGGGACGGCGACGGCGACGAGAGCACGCACCGCCGCCCGCGCCGCCGCCGGAAGATGTCCACGAGCGACGTCGCCGAGTGACGCAGGACCGAGCGCTCGACACCACCGGCGAGGGGCTCCGAGTAATCTCGGAGCCCCTCCCGGGGGTGCGTTCGGTGGCGCTCGGGGTGTGGATCGGGGTGGGCTCGCGATTCGAGGCGGCCTCCGAGGGGGGCATCTCCCACTTCATCGAGCACCTGCTGTTCAAGGGCACTGACCGCCTGTCGGCGGCCGGCATCGCCGAGGCCTTCGACGCCATCGGCGGCGAAGTCAACGCCGCGACCGGCCGTGACCACACGGTGGTGTACACCCGGGTGCTCGACGACCACCTCGAGCGCGCGTTCGAGGTGGTGGGCGACATGGTGGCGCACCCGGCATTCCTCGAGCTGGAGCAGGAGCGGCAGGTCATCCTCGAGGAGATCCTCATGTACGAGGACGACCCCGGGGACCAGGTGCACGACCTCATCAGCGAGGCGGTGTTCCCGGCCCAGCCCCTCGGCCGCCCCGTGATCGGCACCGCCGAGGTCATCTCCACCGTTCCCGAGGACCACATCCGGGCGTACCACGCCGGCCACTACACCGCGGGCAACATCGTGGTGGCGGCCAGCGGGTCGGTCGACCAGGACCGGCTGCTCGAGTTGTCGGAGCGCTACCTCGGCGACCTCGTGGCGGGGGAGGCCCACGGGGTGCAGCCCGGTGTGCCCGGCGAGGCCCGACTGGTGTCCCGGTCGAAGCCCACCGAGCAGTACCACCTGGCGCTGGGCGGGCCCGGCCTCGACAGGTCCGATGAACGGCGCCACGCGATGGGCGTGCTCGACGTCATCCTCGGCGGCTCGATGAGCTCGCGCCTGTTCCAGGAGATCCGGGAGAAGCGGGGGCTGGCCTACTCGGTGGGCACCTACTCGGTGGGCTTCGCGGACACCGGGCAGGTGGGGGTGTACCTCGGCACCCGCGAGGAGAACCTCGTGGAGGCCGCCGAGATCATCGGCCGGGAGCTTCGTCGCATGGCATCCGAGCCCGTGCCCGACGTCGAGCTGTCGCGCGCACGCGAGCACCTCAAGGGACGTCTCGTGCTGGGGCTCGAGAGCCCGGCCACGCGCATGCACCGCATCGGCCGCGCGGTGCTGAGCGGCACGGAGTTGCTCGAGGTCGACGAGATCGTCGAGCGCATCGAGGCGGTTACGGCGGACGACATCGCCGCCCTCGCAGCGGAGTTCTGGGATCCTTCATCCCTGTCGGTGGCCGCGATCGGTCCGGACACCGACGCCGTGCGCAGGGCCGCGTCGCGCCTCGCGCCCAACCTTGTGGAGGCAGCATGACCCGCGTGATGGTGACCGGCGCGAACGGGCGGATGGGCCGGCAGGTGGTGCAGGCCGTCACCGACGCGCCCGACATGGAACTCGTCGCCCAGGCCGACCCGGATCTGGTGCCCGATGGGGCGTCGCTGTTCCTCACCGTCGAGGAGGCCATCGCCGCGGTGAAGCCCGACGTGGCGGTGGACTTCACGGTCCCCGATGCCGCGTTCGGCACCGTGAGCGCCTGCCTCGCGGCGGGCGTGCACTGCGTCGTGGGCACCACCGGGATGACCGAAGCCCAGATGGCCGACCTGACGTTCCTCGCGGAGTCCGGCCCGGCCAACCTCATCGTGGCGGCGAACTTCGCCGTGGGCGCGGTGCTGATGATGCGCTTCGCCGAGGAGGCATCGCGCTTCATGGAGAGCGCTGAGATCGTGGAACTGCATCACAGCGGCAAGATCGACGCCCCCAGCGGCACCGCCGCGCACACAGCAGAGATGATGCACGGCGACGTGCCCATCCACTCGGTTCGGCTGCCCGGAATGGTCGCCCATCAGGAGGTCATCCTGGGCGGGCTGGCCGAGACGCTGTCCATCCGCCACGACAGCCTGTCGCGCGAGTGCTTCATGCCGGGCGTTCTCATGGCCGTGCGCGCGGTGCCGGATCGTCCCGGCCTCACGCGGGGGATCGCCCCGCTGATGTTCGGGTAACCTCGCCCCGGTATCCCGGATCGGAGGACGAGATGGCTGACGGATTCACGCACGTGCGCGCGGACGACGTGGAGCGCCGCGAGCGCAAGGGCGGCGGGCCCGCATCGCAGGACTTCGCCGGTGCCACCGGCTGCGAGGAGATGACCTGCCGCGTCTGGGTGTTCCACCCGGGCGACCAGATGGCGTACCACCGCCATCACAGCCAGGAGGAGCTCTACCACCTCATCGCCGGCGGACCGCAGGAGATGCTCATCGAGGGCGAGGTCGTGGTGATCGAGGACGGCGACTGGCTGCGCGTGGGCAAGGACACCACCCGCCGCATCCAGAACAACAGTGACCGCGATGGCCACTGGCTCATCGTGGGCGCGCCGCCCGGCACGGGCATCACCGACGGCATCCGGATCGACCCGGAGACAGGCCAGGAGATCCCCCGCACCTGATGGCCGACCAGTACGACGCCATCGTCTGCGGCGGGTCGTTCGGCGGGCTCGCCGCCGCCCAGCAGATCGGTGGCCGGGTGCTGGTGATCGACCGGCTGGACATCGGGGAGGGGGAGACCTCGGCGTCGGCCGTGCCCCTCGCGTGCCTCGAGAACATGGACATGACCCATGTGATCGACCAGGTGCACGAGGACAT
The DNA here is from genome assembly GCA_005788075.1 of Actinomycetota bacterium. GTDB lineage: Bacteria > Actinomycetota > Thermoleophilia > Miltoncostaeales > Miltoncostaeaceae > SYFI01. The sequence goes on along the minus strand of SXZC01000222.1, from coordinate 8,298 downwards.
CATCATCCACACGCGGCGCCGGGCGCAGGTGCTGCGCTTCTTCCCCTTCTGCACGTTCGACTACCGCCGGTTCTGCCGCGATCTCTATGAGCGCACCGGCGCCGACTTCGTGAAAGCGCGCATCTCGTCCGCCCGCGCGGGGCGGGTGGAGACCACGGCGGGCACGTTCGAAGCACCGCTGGTCATCGATGCCGCCGGGTGGCGCACGGCCGCGACCAAGCGCGAGCAGGCCGCGGCGAGGGCTCCGCGCAAGAGCTTCGGCATCGAGGCGCGGCAGCCGTACCGCGGGGAGGGGCTGCACTTCTACGTCGGCCCGAGCCGCGGGTCGCGGCGGTTCTACTGGGCGTTCCCCGCTGGCGACCACGTGCGGGCGGGCCTGGCCACCTACACCGGACATTCCGATCTCTCGGACGACCTCGAGCGCTTCTGCGACGACCTCGGCATGGGGGACCCGGGCCGGGTGCACGGCGGCTACTTCACCTCCATGCTCATCGAGCCGGTGCGCGACGGGATGTTCCTCGTGGGCGATTCCGCCGGGATGTGCCTGCCGGTGTCGGGCGAGGGCATCCGCCCGGCGCTGGTGTTCGGGCAGGTGGCCGGGCGCCTCGCCGAGCGCGTGCGCACGGGCGAGCTGCGCCTGGACGAGGCCCTGCGCGGATATCGCGCAGCCGTGGGGTCGCGGTCGAGGGGCTACCGCATCCTCGAGCGGCTGCAGTCGGTGCTGAACGTGCTGCCCGACCCGCTCTTCGCGCAGTATGCCCGCATCGTTGCGAGCGACCGCGTGCTGCCCTGGGCGGTGCGCGCCTACTGGAACGTGGCAAGCCCGGACCTCCTCACCCCGGGCCCGGCGCGCGATCCGCTGCCGGCGGCCGCGCTCGCTGGAACCTGAGAGCGGTGACCCCGGTGACAGTCACCTCCCGGTGACAGTCACCTCCGGCTATGCTGCCGCGGTGCTCGGAGCCGTCCTCACAGCGGCCGTCACTCCCTTCGATGCGTCGGGGGAGGTAGACGAGGCCGCCTACCGCGCGCTGGTCCAGCGACTCCTCGCGAGCGGGTCGGACGGCATCGTCGTGGCCGGCACCACGGGCGAGGCGTCCACCCTCAGCGACGTCGAGCGCATCGCGCTGTTCGAGGCCACCCGCGAGGAGACCCGCGGCACGGGCACGATGGTGGCCGGCACGGGCAGCAACGACACGGCCCACTCGGTGCACCTCACCCACGCCGCCCGGGAGAGCGGGGCCGACGCGGTGCTGGTGGTGACGCCCTACTACACCAAGCCGCCCGCCCGGGGCATCGTGGCCCACGTGGCGGCGATCGCCGAGGTGGGCGTTCCGGTGGTGCTCTACAACATCCCCGGTCGCACCGCTCTCAACATGCCACCCGAGCTGATCGTGGAGCTCGCCGCCATCCCCGGCGTCGTCGCGCTCAAGCAGGCGAACGAGGACCTCGGGCAGCTCTCCGCCATCATGGAGGCGTGCGACCTGGCGATCTACGCCGGGAACGATGACATGCTCATGCCGGTGCTCGAGATGGGCGGCACCGGCGTGATCTCCGTGGCCTCTCACCTGGTGGGCGACCGCATGCAGCAGATGGTGGCGCTGGCCGCCGCGGGCGACGTTGACGCCGCGCGCGCCATCGACGCCTCGCTCGCCGGGCTCTGGACGGGCCTGTTCGAGGTGACCAACCCAATCCTGATCAAGGCGGCACTGCAGATGCTCGGAATGATTCCCACGGATGTCCTGCGCCTGCCGCTCGTGCAGGCCAGCGAAGACGAGCGCGATCGGCTGGGCGCGGTGCTCTCCGCGCACGGCATCGCGGCCGCATGACCGACTCATCGGCGCTTCGCATCATCCCCCTCGGCGGCGTGGGGGAGATCGGCAAGAACATGTACGTCGTCGAGTACGACGGCCGCATCGTGGTGATCGACTCCGGAGTGACGTTCCCCGGTCCCGAGCAGATGGGCGTGGACCTCGTGCTCCCCGACATGACGTACCTGGCGGACAATGCCTCGCGCATCGACGCCCTGATCCTCACCCACGGGCACGAGGACCACATCGGCGCCGTGCCCTGGTTCATCCGTGAGGTGGGCCCCGTGCCGATCCTCGGCACGCGCTTCACGCTGGCGCTGGTGCGCGGGAAGCTCGACGAGCACCGCCTGCTCGGCGAGGCCGAGATGGTGGAGATCGCGGCAGGCGACCCACCCCGGAAGGTCGGGCCATTCGAGGCCGAGTTCCTGCGCGTGACCCACTCGATACCCGACTGCGTGGCCGTGGCGCTCAGCTGCCCGGCGGGCACGCTCCTCCACACCGGCGACTTCAAGTTCGACCACCTGCCCATCGGCGGGCCCTCGAAGCGCAGCGACATCCCCGGACTCGCGCGACTCGGTGACCGCGGGGTGCTGGTGATGCTCGGCGACTCCACCAATGCAGAGGTGCCGGTATCGGGGAAGAGGTCGGAGGAGAGCGTGGGCCCGGCCCTCGCGAGCCTGTTCGCCACCGCCCCGGGCCGCGTGATCGTGACGACGTTCTCGTCGCAGATCGACCGCATGCAGCAGGTGGTCGACGCCGCGTATCGCGACGGGCGCATGGTGGCCGTGGTGGGCCGCTCGATGGTGCGCAACGTGAACGTGGCCCGCAACCTCGGCTACCTGGACGTGCCCGACGGGGTGATGGTGGCCGACAAGGACATCGACTCGGTGCCGGACGACGAGCTGGTGATCCTCACCACCGGGAGCCAGGGCGAGCCCATGTCGGCGCTGCGCCGCATGGCGAACCATGTGCACCCCCGGGTGACCATCAAGAAGGGCGACACGATCGTCTACAGCTCGCGGCGCATCCCCGGCAACGAGCTGGCCATCGACGAGACCATCAACCGCCTCGTGGCATCGGGCGCGCGCGTGGTCACCCCGGATGATCGCCCGGAGATCCACGCCTCGGGCCATGGCGTGCGCGACGAGCTGGCCTGGATGCTGCAGCTCGTGCGACCCCGCTTCTTCCTGCCGGTGCATGGCGAGGCCCGCCACCAGATGGCGCATGCCGACCTCGCGAACCGCCTGGGCATTCCCGAGCGCACGTTCATCCTCGAGAACGGCGACGTGCTGGAGGTCTCCGCCGACGGCGCGGAGCTGGCCGACCGGGTGCCGTCCGGCATCACCTACGTCGACTCCTACGGCGTGAGCGACGTGGGCGAGGGGGTGCTGCGCGACCGGCGGCACATGTCCGAGGACGGCCTGGTGCTCATCGTGGTGCAGGTGGACACCCATGACGGCACCATCGACGGCACTCCCGACATCGTGACCCGCGGCTTCGGCGGCGCCGAGGACGAGGCCCTCATCGACGCCATCCGCGAGGCCGTGGCGGCGAGCATCGCCGAGTCATCCGAGGAGCGCGTGCACGAGGTGGACGTGCTCAAGAAGCAGCTCCACGACGCCGTGGCCGCGTTGATCAACCGGAAGCTGCGCCAGCGACCGGTGATCCTGCCCGTGGTGGTGGAGGTCTAGGCAGGAAGTCCCGCGTGCGGGGCCAACAAGGTTGCGTATGCCCGCGACCGCTTCGAAGGCCCGCACGAAGACCTCCGCCCGCAAGGGGTCGACCACCCGCAAGTCCGCGCCGCGCAAGCCCGCCGGCCGCGGTCGTGGGAGCGGCTACCGCGAGATCGCCGGCCTCGGGCTGATCGCGCTCGGGGTGTTCCTCGGCGCGGTGGTGTTCGCCTCGATCGGGGGCGGCGCGGTGGGCCAGTACCTCGAGGAGTTCATCCGCGTGTTCGTTGGGCGCGGCGTGGGGCTCGCACCCCTGGTGATGATCGCCATCGGGGTGCACATGATCGTGCGCATCCCCGTGTTTGACGCCCGCCCCTTCCGCATCGGTGCCGGCATCGTGGGCCTGGCCATCGTGCTGGGCCTGGCCTCGGGCCTGTTCGGCGCCGGCATGGACACCGCGCAGGGCTGGTTCGACATGACCGAGATGCAGGCGACCGGTGGCGTGATCGGGGCGGGCCTCTGGTGGGCCACGGACAGCACCATCGGCGCGGTGGGGGCGAACATCCTCACGGTGCTGGGCATCGCCGCGGGCATGGTGCTGATGAGCGGCGCATCGCTGGGGGAGGCCCTGCGTGGATCCGGGCGCGGCGTCGCCACCGCCGGCGCCGCCGTTGGCCGCGGCGTGGCCACCGCCACCGGGACCGCCGTGCGGGGCAGCAGGCGCGCCGGTGAGGAGGCCCGGGCCATCGCGCGCACCGTCGCCGCTCCCACCACGCAGCGCGAGCATGACGAGCACCCCGTCGACGGCGCGGATCGCTACCCGGACCTCTTTGCCGGTGATGACGCCATGCCGCCGAGCCCGGCGCTGGCGGGTACGGGGATCCCCGAGGACGACGACGCCCCGATGCCCTTCGGCGCCGACGAGGCCCATGACGTGTTCCACGATCCGATCGACGGCGACGCGGCTGACGTGCCGGACGCCGACGATGATCCGTTCACGCCGGTGGAGCTGCCCAGGGCGGATGAGCACGATGATGCGGATGACCCGCGCGCCGAGCCGGCGCCCGCGGTTGTGGCGCCCGACGAGGACATCCACGGGGCGCCGGGCACCTCGCCGCGCGGTGGCTGGAAGCGCCCGCCCAAGAAGTCGCTCCAGAAGTCCGCGGGAGTGTCGAAGATGCCGGCCGGCCAGGTGCGCGAGACATCCCGCCGCCTCGTGGAGGCCCTCGCGGAGTTCGGCGTGGAGGCCGAGATGGTGAACGCCGTGTCCGGGCCGCGCGTGACCCGCTACGAGTTGCGGCTCGCACCGGGCACCAAGGTGTCGAAGGTCTCGAACCTGCGCGACGACCTCGCCTACGCCCTCGCCGCCACCGACGAACTGCGCATCCTGGCGCCGATCCCCGGCAAGCAGGCGGTGGGCGTGGAGGTGCCGAACCCGGACGCCAGCATGGTCACCCTCGGGGACGTCTGGCGGGACTTCCCCGATGACACCGGCGCCCTGGCCGCATGGCTCGGGCTCGACATCGGCGGCAAGGCCGTGTACCTCGACATCGCCCGCATGCCGCATCTGCTCATCGCCGGCTCCACCGGCACCGGAAAGAGCGTGTGCGTGAACGCCCTCCTGGCGTCGATCCTGCTGCGGGCCACGCCCGACCAGTTGCGGCTCGTGATGGTGGACCCCAAGAAGGTGGAGCTGAACCACTACGAGGGGATCCCGCACCTTCTCACGCCCGTCGTGACGAACATGAAGAACGCCACGGCAGTGCTGGCGAACATCGTGCGCGAGATGGAGTCGCGCTACGAGATCATGGGCGCCGCCCGTGCGCGCAACCTGAAGGACTGGAACGCCATCCGGCGCGAGCAGGGCCTGAGCGAGGTGCCGTCGATCCTCGTGGTCATCGATGAGCTCGCCGACCTCATGATGGTGGCGCCGGGCGAGGTGGAGGACGCCATCATCCGCATCGCGCAGAAGGCGCGCGCGGTGGGCATCCACCTGCTCCTCGCCACCCAGCGTCCGTCCGTGGCTGTGATCACCGGCATGATCAAGGCCAACGTTCCCTCGCGCATCGCGTTCGCGGTGTCGTCCCAGGTCGATTCCCGGGTGGTGCTTGACTCCGGCGGCGCCGAGAGCCTGCTCGGCAACGGCGACATGCTGTTCCGGCCGGTGGGATCGTCTCGCCTGCAGCGCCTGCAGGGCGCCTACGTATCGGAGGAGGAGATCCTCGCGATCACCGACCACTGGCGCCGCCAGGGCCGCCCGGAGATCCGGGAGGACCTCATGGAGCGCCCGGAGGTCGAGGAGCCCGAGGTGGATGCCGGTGGCGACGAGATGATCCGCAAGGCCGTGGAGACCGTGGTGCAGCAGGGCACGGCGTCGGTGTCGCTGCTGCAGCGGCGGCTCGGGGTGGGCTACGCCCGTGCCGGGCGCCTGGTGGACTCCCTCGAGCGCCTCGGGGTGATCTCCGGGCACGAGGGATCCAAGCCGCGCACGGTGCTGATCGGCGAGGCGGACATCCCCCGCGTGCTGGGCATCGCCGCCGTGGATTCCGACGTTTCAGGGGACGAATAGCCGCAACGGCTGTCTCGCGGGCGTTCCGGTTTTCCACCGCGTCGGGGGCGCTCGCGGTGATACCTTCGCGCCCTGTTCGAGATCGGCAACAGCCTTCGCGAGGCCCGCGTCCGGCGCGGCATCGACTACCCCACGGCGGAGGCCGGGACGCGCATCCGCACCCGGTACCTGAAGGCGATGGAGGACGAGCAGTTCGACCTGCTCCCCGACCCCTCCTACGTGCGCGGATTCCTGCGTGCCTACTCGACCTACCTCGAGATCGACCCGCAGCTGGTGATCGACGAGTACGACTCGCGATTCGGCGACATCGGCCAGTCGGTGGAGGAGGCCAAGCGCGCCCGCCGACGCGCGGAGAACCGCCCGCGCAGGAGGGAGGCGCAGCTGCTCTGGCTCGCGATCGGCGGGGTCACGGGCATCGCGCTGCTCGCGTGGCTGGGCATCGGGGGCGAGCACGGCTCAGCGCCCTCGGAGCCGGTGCCCGGCGCGCCCACGACCACCACGCGCACGTCCACCGCATCGCAGGCCGTGGACATCACGTTCACGGGCCGGGGTAATCGTGGCAGCTACCTCGAGGTGAGGAACGGCTCCGATGCCGGCGCCACCCTCTACAGCGGAGTGCTGGTGCCCGGTGCCACCAGGGCGTTCTCGTTCCCCGAGGCGGCCTGGGTGCGCATCGGCAAGCCCGACGCGATGTCGGTGACGGTCAACGCCGAGCCGCTGGCGATCGAGGGCGGCACCGGGACGTTCCTCATCACCCAGGCCGGCGCCGAGCGCCTCCCGGCGGGCTAGGCGGTGCGCGCCGCGCTCGTGGTGACCGGCACGGAGGTGCTGGAGGGGCGCGTGAGGGATGAAAACGGGGCGTTCGTGGCGGCCTCCCTCGCGGCCGCGGGCGTGTCGGTGGATCGCATCACGGTGGTGGGGGACGGGCTCGAGGAGATCGAGTCGGTGGTTGCGCAGGCGCTGCAGTCGGGAGCCGACCTGGTGGTGACCACCGGGGGCCTGGGCCCCACCCACGACGATCGCACGATGGAGGCCGTGGCGCTGGCGGCGGGAGTGCCGCTGCGCCTCGATGAACGCGCCCTCGAGATGGTGCGCGCGGCCATCGCCACGGTGCCGGCGCGGGCATCGGAAGAGATCCGCGAGCAGGGCGCCCGCAAGCAGGCCATCCTTCCCGCCGGGGCGGTCGCGCTGCCCCCTCCCGGCACGGCCCCGGGAGCCGTGCTGCGCGCCGGCGACGCCGTGCTGGTGGTGCTGCCCGGCCCGCCGTGGGAATGCGCGGCATCGTGGGACGCCGCCCGCGAGGTGCCGGAGGTGGCGGCGGTGCTGGACGCAGATCCATCCGCCGCCCCCCTCGAGTTGCGCCTGGCGAACGTTGTCGAGTCGGAGTTCATGCAGGCCATCGACCGCGCGGACCCGGAGGCCGACGGGCTGGTCGTGGGCGTGTGCGCACGCCCCGCTGAGCTCGAGGTGACCGTGCGTCCGCCCGGCGCCACGGCTGACGAGTTCGTGGCCTTCCTCGAGCGGGAGTTCCCTGGAGCGATCTTCTCGCGCGACGGCTCGACCGTGGAGCAGGTGATCGGCGCGCTGCTGGCGGAGCGCGGCGAGATGCTCGGCACCGCCGAGTCGTGCACCGGCGGGCTGATCGGTGCACGAATCACGGCGGTTCCCGGATCGAGCGGCTGGTACGCCGGGGGAGTGGTGTCGTACTCGAACGCCGTGAAGGAGAGCGCCCTCGGCGTGCCGGCTTCGATGATCGCGCGCTTCGGTGCCGTGTCCGCCGAGGTGGCCGAGGGGATGGCCGGCGGCGCGAGGGAGCGCCTGGGCTGCGACTGGTCGATCGCCGTCACGGGTGTCGCGGGGCCGGGTGGCGGCACGGCAGAAAAGCCGGTGGGGCTGGTCTACGTGGCCGTCGGGGGTCCCGATCAGGTGGAGGTGCGCGAGCTCCGCCTGCACGGCGATCGCGAGCGCATCCGCATGCGGTCGTCCACCATCGCGCTTCACCTGCTGAGGAGCGCCCTGCAGGCCTGATCCCCTCGCGTGGACCCCGTGACGCGCCCGCGCGACACCTTCCACCGGCGTGACCCGCGTGGGTGCATGAGGCGAATAGGTTCCCCCGGGAAGGAACGTCCGGACGAAGTGCGAACATATGTTCCACATCGCCGGGCGGCCACCTAGAATCCGCCCTGACGCAAGGGATACGAGGGGGAGACGTGGACAAGAGCGAGGCACTTGGATCGGCGGTCGCGCAGAT
>SXZC01000027.1 GCA_005788075.1 Actinomycetota bacterium | reverse complement strand
TTCCACACGGCGCGCGATCGGACAAGGCCCGAGCTGCTGTGGTTCATGCGCAATGAGCAGGTGCTCGACCGCTGGCCGGTGATTTCCGAGCCGTGGGCCCAGGCCATCGAGGATCGCCGCCAGGCGTTGATCAATCCTCCTGACCGCGACATCACCTACCTGCACGGCGCCGGCCGCTAGCAGCAGGCGGTGCCGCCGGGCGCCTATCCTCGCGAGCGCCTCCGGGCGTCGTCGTAGCGGCGCCGGTCGCGTTTCGTGGGCCGGGATCCGAGTTCGGCGCCGGGCGGCGGCGGGGCCATCTTGCGCATGAGGTGATCCTTCTCGCGGGCAGCCTCGCTCTCGGGCGTCTCCTCGTAGAGCCCCTGCGCCTCGGTTGCCGGTCCCCGGCGGTCACTAAGGCCCTGCACGATGATCGTTAGCGGTGAATGCCCCGGCCGCGTGATCTCGATCGCATCGCCCACGCGAACGTCGCGTGCAGGCTTCACGCGCTGTCCGTTCACGTGAACGCGACCACCGTTGACCGCTTCCGTGGCGAGTGCGCGCGTCTTGTAGAAGCGCGCGGCCCAGAGCCACTTGTCGAGTCTGACCTTTGCCGTTTCGTCACCCATCTACGTGATTGTCCCATCCCGGCATGCGGGCGCTGCCTCTGACACAATCGCCACATGGTCATGAGCGCCCTGTCGTGCCTCTGGGACGACCCCGACAGCTGCCCGCAGGTGCGCGTGGACGGTGTCACTGGGCGTCGCTACTGCCGCATGTGCGGCCCCGAGCCACTCGAGGTGGCCGAGGCACGCCTGAAGGCCGAGGCCGAGGCCGCAGGCCAGGGCGCGGCCTCCGCCCCGCCCGACGCCGCCTAGCGCAGATTTCGATGGGCGCGATCGGGAACCGCGGCCGTTTGTGCGCTCTGAGCGGCAATTTCCTTGACGACGAAACCTTGACAGAACATGGACAACTAGGTTGGATACCCCTCACCAAGCGATAAAGCAAACGAATGAGGACAGCGTCATGTACCGCTTCTCACGCGCGATCTACCGAGACCTCCAGCCGTACCTCCTGAAGGATCAGCTCCGCCCCGAGCTCGGCCAGCGCCTCCTCCTGTCGGCCTGCGAGCGCACCATCGAGCGGCTCGCCCGTGACCACCGCCGCTTTGCACGCCCCGCGGCCTCGCTGTTCTCCGACGTTCGCGCGCTCTTCCCGGTGTCGATGCAGCTCATGGTCTATGACGTAATCGAGGTGCACATGAACAACGCCCTCGCGTACCTGGACGAGGAAATCGCCGAGCGCGGCTCCGCCGATCTCCTCCGTTGCCGCGCCACCAACCGCAAGGGCAAGGCCTGCCAGCGTGTTCCGGTGACCGGTTCCGACTACTGCCCGTCGCACCGGTACCTCGAGAAGGTGCAGCAGCAGCGCAGCAGCGGCATGCTCGCCGCGTAGTACGACGGCTGACACATCGCATGGTGAGGCGGGGCGCGTGAGCGCCCCGCCGCAGTTCGGGGCCGAAACGGACGCCCGGGGGCGCTTCGTGCGCCAGGCGTCTTCCTTCCGGGACACGATCGATCCGGACGGGCCCCACCCTCCCGAGTCCGGCCGCTACCACCTGTACGTCTCCCTCGCATGCCCATGGGCCCACCGCGTGGTGATCGCCCGCCGGCTCAAGGGCCTGGAGGACGTCATCGGCATGACGGTGGTCGATCCGATTCGCGACGAGCGCGGGTGGGCGTTCCGCGATGGCCCCGGCTGGAGCATCGACCCGATAAATGGCTTCGCCTTCCTGGCGGAGGCCTACGCCGCCACGGACCCCCAGTGGCGTGGTCGCGTGACGGTCCCCGTGCTGTGGGACACCATCACCGGGAGCATCGTGAACAACGAGTCCGAGGACATCCTGCGCATCCTCGATTCGGCCTTCGGCGACCTCGCGCTCCCCTCCCCTGTCCTGCGACCCGCCGATCTTGCCGCGAACATCGACGCCATGAACGCCCGGGTGTATCCGGAGATCAACAACGCGGTGTACCGGGCGGGCTTCGCAGCCAGCCAGGAGGCCTACGACGAGGCCGTGGCCGACCTGGCATCCGGCCTCGCGATGGTGGAGGAGGTCCTCAGCCGGGAGCGCTGGCTCGTGGGCAACCGGTTCACCGAGGCCGACATCCGCCTCTTCACCACGCTGGTGCGATTCGACCCCGTGTACCACACGCACTTCAAGTGCAATGCGCGCCTGATCGCCGACTCCGCTGCATTGGTGGGTTTCGTGCGTGATGTGGCCCAGGTGCCCGGGGTCATGGACACCATCGCCATGGACCAGATCAAGGCCCACTACTACGGCACCCACGGAGTGCTCAACCCATCGGGGATCATCCCGGTGTCCGATGGCCCGGACCTGGGCGTTCACCCCGGTCGCGACGCGCTGGGCCCGCCGGCCCTCGAGGCCTAGTAGCGGGCGGAGATCGCCGAGAGGATCCGCTCGGCGCGGGCGGACTGGTCGTCCCACCACTCGGCGCGCTCGGGCGGCTGGTCCTCCGTGTGAAGCGACGCCTCCTCGATCACCCGGCGGGCGGCCTCGCGGAGGGCTCCCTCGGCAAGCGAGGGCGGCCAGGACAGTCCGGGCTCGCCCGGGGCGCCCAGCAGCTCCGCACCGTCACCAAGGCACGCGAGGCCGACTGCGTCCTCCAGGGCCGAGGTGCGCGCGAGCTTCGCCGCGGAGCACCACAGCGCCAGGGCGAGGGTCGCGCGGGCGTCCTCGAAGAGTTCCGGATCGAGGTCGAGGCGGTCGTGGTCGCTCATCACTTGTGCAATGTATGCGCGCCCGGGCCTGATCTCGGCGGTGAACGGTAGGTTGGCCGGAATGGCCGCCGACCCCACCACCCCCCTTGCCATCGAGGCATCCGGCCTCACGAAGGCGTTCGGGAAGACCCGTGCACTCGATGGCGTCAACCTCCGCGTGCCCCGCGGGATGGTGTACGGCCTGCTCGGCCCCAATGGCGCGGGCAAGAGCACCGTGGTGCGGGTGCTGGCCACCCTGCTGCGGCCGGATGAGGGGACCGCCCGCGTGGACGGCCTCGACGTGGTGCGTGAGGCGAAGGCGGTGCGCACCCATATCGGGCTCGCGGGCCAGTACGCCGCGGTGGACGAGTACCTGACGGGCCGGGAGAATCTGGTGATGTTCGGGATGCTGTCGGGTCTCAGGCGCTCGCAGGCGAAGGCGCGGGCTGCCGACCTGCTGGAGCAGTTCGACCTGGCTGATGCTGCTGACCGTCCATCCAAGGGCTACTCCGGCGGCATGCGGAGGCGCCTCGACCTCGCCGCCAGCCTGGCATCACGCCCCCCGGTGCTGTTCCTCGACGAGCCCACCACCGGGCTGGATCCCCGCAGTCGGCTGACCATGTGGGGCGTGATCCAGGGGCTCGTCAACGACGGAACCACCGTGCTGCTCACCACGCAGTACCTCGAGGAGGCCGATCGCCTCGCGCAGCGCATCGCGGTGATCGACCGTGGCCGGGTGATCGCCGAGGGCACCCCCGCCGAGTTGAAGTCGCGCGTGGGCGGTGAGGGGCTCGAGGTGGCCGTGGTGGACCCGGCAGATCTGGAGGCCGTGCGGGCCATCGTCGCGCGCTTCGCGAGCGACGAGGTGTTCGTCGATGTCGAGCGCCGTCGGGTGAGGGCCGCGGTGAGCGATGGGGCGCGGGCGCTGTCCGGCGTGGCCGCGGCCATCGCGGAGTCCGGCATCACCACCGAGGATGTCGGCCTGCACCGGCCGACCCTCGATGAGGTGTTCCTCGCCATCACCGGGCGCCCCGTCGACGACGCGGGAGACGGTGACGGTGACGACGTCACGGGCCCCGGCGCCAATGGCCCGGGCCCGGATTCCGGCACAGGGGGCGAGGGGCCGGTGCGGCCGCGTCCCGGCGGGCCGAGGGCACCGTCGTGACGGCTCCGGTGAAGGCCCTGCGCGACTCCGGAATCATCCTCTGGCGGCAGCTGGTGCAGCTGCCGCGCATCCCCGAGGTGCTGATCTTCGCGCTGATCCAGCCGGTGATGTTCGTGCTGCTCTTCCGGTATGTCTTCGGCGGGGCGATCGCCACTCCCGGCGAGAGCTACGTCAACTACCTGATGCCCGGTATCTTCGCGCAGACCGTGGCCTTCGGCGCCGTGGCGAGCGGCATCGGCCTGGCCGAGGACCTGCGGCGCGGCATCATCGACCGCTTCCGGTCCCTGCCGATGGCCCGCTCGGCGGTGCTGGTGGGGCGCACGGTGTCCGACCTGGT
>SXZC01000221.1 GCA_005788075.1 Actinomycetota bacterium | reverse complement strand
GGTAGCGCGCTCCGTTCGGGACGGAGAGGTCCCCGGTTCAAATCCGGGCACCCCGATGAAGCAGCATCCGCGGTCGAGAGGGGAGAAGCGATGGGACCCGATTCCACTCCTGCGGAGATCCTTGCAGGCACCTGCACGATCGCCATGATCGGCGCGTCGCCGGATCCCGACAAGCCGTCGCACGGCGTGATGCTCTACCTGCTCGAGCAGGGCTACAAGGTGATCCCGGTGCGGCCCGGCGAGGGGGACGTGCTGGGCATCCCCGTGGTGAACTCGCTCGCCGAGATCGACGAGCCCGTGCACATGGTGGATGTGTTCAGGAAGTCCGAGGCGGCGCCGGAGGTCGCCCGCGAGGCCGTGGCCATCGGAGCCACCTCGCTGTGGCTGCAGCCGGGGTGCGTGAGCGACGAGGCCCGCGAGATCGCCACGTCAGCCGGGCTCGCCTTTGCCCAGGACCTCTGCACCCGGCAGGTGCATCGGGATGAGGGCGTGGGGGCCGTGGGCCCCTCGCTGCTGCCCTAGACCGTGACGACGCCCTCGACCTCGGGCAACTCGCGGCGGAGCTCCGCCTCGATGCCCAGGGTGAGGGTCGCGGTGCTCATGGGGCAGCCCCCGCAGGCACCGAGCATGTGCAGGTGGACGAAGCCCTCGTCGTCGAAGTCCACGAGCTCCACGTCGCCGCCATCCGCGTGCAGGGCGGGGCGGATGCGCTCGAGTACGTCTTCGATGCGGGTAAGGGTCTCGACGTCTGCCATGGGTCCTCCGGTTCGCGTGGCGACGGGCGCAATGGTAGCGCGGGGGGTGGCCGGTGCCACCTGACACCGTGCGCGCGGCCGTGGTGCAGCTGCTGGCCGACGAGGACACCGCCCGCAACATCAGTCGGGCCGGCGAGCTGGTGCAGGCGTCCGTGGTGTCGGGCGCGCAGGTGGTGGTGCTGCCCGAGAAGTGGAACTGGTGGGGGCCGGCGCCGCGCACCCGGGACGGCGCGGAGGGCCTCGATGGGCCGTCGCTCACGGCGGCGCGCGCCTGGGCGCGCGAGCTCGGCGTGTTCGTGCTGGCCGGCAGCGTGCTCGAGGCGATCGGCGATGGATCGCGCGCGTTCAACACCAGCGTGCTCGTGGCACCCGATGGCCGTGATATCGCGATCTACCGCAAGGTCCATCTGTTCGACGTCACCGTGGGCGGCCACGAATACCGCGAGTCCGACGCCGTGGAGCCCGGCGAGGCCCTCGCGCTCGGTGACGCGGCGGGGCTCCGGCTGGGGCTGAGCGTGTGCTACGACCTGCGCTTTCCCGAGCTCGACCGATCGCTCGCGGCGTCGGGCGCCACCGCGCTGGCCGTGCCCGCGAACTTCACGAAGCCCACCGGCGCGGCGCACTGGGAGGTGCTGCTGCGCGCGCGGGCCATCGAGGACCAGTGCTTCGTGCTCGCGGCCGGGCAGTGCGGCGACCACGCCACGGGCGAGGGGGCATGGGGCCATTCGATGATCATCGACCCGTGGGGCGCCGTGCTGGCTGAGGTGCCCGAGGGTGAGGGATTCGCCTGCGCCGACCTCGACCTGGCCGAGCAGGTGCGGCAGCGGGCTGCGCTGCCGGTGCTCTCGCACCGACGGCTTCCCTAGTCTCCGGCGCCGTGGAGAGACCCACGCGGGGCGATGAGATCGAGGTGACCGTGGGCGACCTCGCCTTCGGTGGCCGGGGGGTGTCGCGGGCTGACGGCTTCGTGGTGTTCACGCCCGACACCGCGCCGGGCGATCGGGCGCGGGTGCGCATGCGCAAGGTGCGCCGGCGCTTCGGCGAGGCGGATCTCGTGGAGGTGCTGTCGCCGGGTCCGGGACGCATCACCCCGCCGTGCGCATTCGTGCCCGAGTGCGGCGGGTGCCGCCTGCAGCAGGTGGACTACGACGTGGTGCTCGATGCGAAGAGGCGGCAGGTGGCCGAGCACCTCGTGCGCATCGGGGGGCTCGAGGGCGTGGACGTGCGCGAGGCCGACCCTGCCGTCGAGCACTTCGGCTACCGCAACAAGATGGAGTACTCGGCGGCGCCGGGGCCGGATGGCGAGCTGCGGCTGGGCTTCCACCGCCGTGGCCGCTGGGACGAGGTGGTGGACATCGACGAGTGCATGCTCGCCACGCCGGCCGGCAACGTGGCGCGCGAGGCCGTGCGCGCGTGGGCCGTGGACGAGGGCATCGCCCCGTACGACCAGCGTGAGCACGGTGGCTTCCTGCGCCATGTGGTGGTGCGCGAGGGCGTGCTCACCGGCCAGCTGCTCGTGACCGTGGTCACGGCCCCCGGTCCGGACGACGTGGTGGACCGCCTGGCCGACCGCCTGCCCGCTGCGGTGCCCGGGCTCGTCGGCATCGTGCATGCGGTGAACGACGGCATGTCGGAGGTGACCGCCGGGCTGCCCAGCCGCACCGTGTGGGGGCGCGACTGGTTCGAGGAGGCCGTGGAGGTGGAGCCGGGCAATCCCGTGACCCTGCGCCTCTCGGCCGGGTCGTTCTTCCAGACCAACTCGCGCATGACCGGCCACCTCTACCGCCGCGCGGCCGAGGCCGCGGGCCTCACGGGCGGCGAGGTGCTGTACGACCTCTTCGCCGGGGTCGGGAGCATCGGCGTGGCCCTGGGTGCGCTCAGCAAGCACGTGGTGGCCATCGAGCTCGTGCCCGAGGCGGTGGAGGATGCCCGGGGCAACGCCGAGCGCAATGGCATCGCCAACCACACGGCGATGGCCGGCGACGTGCGGGTGGTGCTGCGCGAGAACCGCGACGCTCTGCCGCCACCCGACGTGGCGATCGTCGACCCTCCGCGCGCCGGCCTATCGGGCGGCGCCTGCCGCCGCATCCTCGAGCTCGCACCGAAGACCCTCGTGTACGTGTCCTGCCAGCCCGCGACCTTCGCCGACAACGCGAAGAGGTTCGTGGACGGCGGCTACCGGCTCGAGTGGGTGCAGCCGGTGGACATGTTCCCGCAGACGCCGCACATCGAGGCCGTCGCCCGCTTCACGCGCGCGTAGGGGCCGCAGGTTGCGGCGCCCTACGCGCGAGATCGGTCGGGTCAGTCGGTAGCCGACTGGTTGGCGGCGTCGGCGCCCGCCTGGATCTCCTCGGACAGCGTGCCGTCGGCCAGATCGTCGTACACCTTGTTGCACGCCTCGATGTCCTGCGTCTCGAAGCCGACGCCGAACCATGTCTGTCGCTGCTCGGCGGTGCCGTGATCGAAGGTCTCGGGGTCTGCTTGCTCCCCGACGCTCTCCGACAGCTTGTCGTCGCCGATCTTCTCGAGGGTGGTGAGCACCTCGTCGAGGTCGCCGGGCTCGAGGCGCTTCTCGTCGTCCACGGACGACATCCACTCGCCCATTAGGCAGTCGGCGTGCAACTCATTGGCCACCGACAGCAGGTTGGCGATGTCCGGGACGTCGGCCTGCGCCTCGGAGACGGCATCGCCCACGCCGGCGAGCTTCTGGATGTGGTGCCCGAACTCGTGGCCGATGACGGCGGCCACGGCGGCGTCGTTGTTCAGGTTCTCATCGGCGCCGATGATCTCGTCGCGGAAGAAGGCGACGGGCAGCACCATGGTGTTGTCGGCACCACAGTAGGCGGGCCCAACCTCGGTGGCGTCGATGGTGCCGCACGCGGTCTCGGCGGCGTCCTCGGGAACCTTCACCACGGCGTCCTTCCACCCCTCGCCCCAGTCTGCGGCCCAGTAGGCGTTGAGCTCCGCGCCGACGTCCCTCATGAACTCGGCCAGGTTGCCCTCGGCACCCTCGGACGAGGCGGCGGCGGTGGCGGTGGCGTCGGCGGCCGGGTCGGCCGACGTTGAGTCGGAGCTGCCGCATCCGGCAACGGTGATGGCAAGGGCGATGGCGGAGGTCGCGGCGATGGCGCGGAGAGAGGTCTTCATGCCCAAAAGCCTGCCCGATCGCCGCGGATCGGTCAACCCGAACGGCTGGTCGGGGCTACCAGGGGGGCTCGGCGGCGTACCAGTCGCCGAGGGCGCGGAAGGCGGCCCAGAACCGGCGCTTGGCGTCCTGCTCGTCGAGCGAGTCGTCGATGTCAGGCGTCACGAGGGCCTCGATCGACGGCGTCCAGCGGGTGACCACGCCCTGCTCCACCGGCAGCGGCTCGGCCATGGGGAACTTGAGGGCATCGACGGCGGCGATGCTGCGATCGCCCATCACCACGATGAGGCGCGGACGCACGATGCGGATCTCCTCGGCAAGCCACTCGAGCTCGTCACCCATGGGCCCCGATGGGTCTGCGTGCGGGCACTTGAGCACGAGGGTGCCGTAGAGGGCGGAGGGGTCCACCTGCAGTCGCTCCACGCTGCGACGCACGGCCTCGCCCGGGCGGCCGTAGAACGACACGCCCTCCTGGCGCTCCGAGAGCGACGACTGCCACTTGATGAGCATGATGTCCGCGGTGGGCGAGCCGGAGGCCTTCACGGGGAATGTGCCGGCGGCGGCGCAGCCCATGCAGGAGTCCATGCGCTCCTCGAGGAGGTGCATCTCGCGGATCGCCCGGTCGAGGTAGGCGTCCTCGATGCGAGGGACGGACCGTCCCTCGTCGGGAGCAGGCTCTGGGGTGGCGGGTGACTCGGCGCTCATCAGCGCATGACGTTTCGTGCTGCGCGCATGCGGTTCCTCCCCGGAGCCCGCAGCGAGCGTTGCAACCTAGGCGTCCTGCTGCGACGCGCGGCGCGAGGAACGCGCGCTCCGGCCGCGAAGGCCGCGGCGCCTGCGCATCGGGCGGGCGTCGCCGAGGGCGGCGAGGAATTCCTCGGGTCCGGCGAACGGGCGCATGAGCATTCCGGCGGTGCCCATCTCGGCGGGAGCGCCGGCGGCGCTGCCGGCGGTCACCACCAGGCCCGCGCGCTGCAGCAGCAGCGCGGCATCGGTGGCCTGCGCGGCGGGCCGCGCCGGCGTGAGCCCCTCGTGGCAGTCGATGAGATCCTGCACGGCCCGCAGCGACTCCGCGGGCGGGGCGATGGCCGAATCGGGATGGGGGATCAGCGTGAGGCCGCCCTGATCGCGCACCCGCCGCAGGGCATCCTCGAGCGCCAGGCCGTCGGGCACTGAGTGCGTGAGGAACAGGCCCACGATCACCCCCTCGCGGGTGTCGATCTCCTGGCCCACGATCACGCGCACGCGGTCGGGGGCCGCGCGGTGCACCTCGAGGGCGGGCTCGATGCCGCCCGGTGCCGCCACGGCCACCACGCGGATGTCGCGCTCCACCGCGGTGGCCACGATCTCGCGCGGCCCAAGGCCGGGACCGGTGCGCACCCGCAGGTCGGCGAACACCGGCGGCTCGGTGGTGCCCCCCGCCTCATCGGCCGGGCGCGCCACCACCCCGCGGTACAGGCCCTCGAGGTCGGCGGCCACGTCGTCCCAGGTGCGCGCGCGGCTTCGTGCCTCGGCGGCCGCCCCGAATATCGCCACGCGCGCCGGGTTGGCAAGGCACGAGGCCACGGCGTCGGCCCAGGCCTCGGCGTTGAAGGGCGGGAGCGTCATGCCGGCATCGGTGCCGAGCGCGTCATCGGCATCGGGGCAGCGGGATGCCAGCACGCACATGCCGGTGGCCATGGCCTCGCGCAGCACCGGGCTGCCGGCTTCCTCATCGGTGGGGAAGAGCGCGATGCGCCCGGTGCGAAGTGCATCGGCGCGCGTGGGGGCCCCTGCGTCGGGCACCACGGCCACGCGTTCGCGCAGCGCCTTTGGCACCGCGGCGCGCGTGCGCTGGGGCGCGTCGGGCGGCCCGATGATCGTGATGGGCCCGGTTTGTGCCGGGTCGGTGCCGATCAGCGCGCGCAGCACGAACCGGAGCCCTGTGCGGTCGCGGTCGCGGGCCACCACCACGATTCCGGGGCCCTGCGCGGGCGGCCCGAACATGGCGGGGTCGAGGCCCTCGGGCACCACCTCGTAATCACCGGGCAGCACGCCTGCCAGCACGTGGCGCGCCGCAGGGGAGAGCGCGATGCGCAGATCGGCCTGGGCCAGGGCGCGGTCCACCAGCGGGCGCACGAAGGCCACACCGGCCAGGGGCGCGGTGCGGTGGAAGGTGACGGCCCTCACGCCGGTCGCGTGGCGCAGGGCGGCGAGCGCGGGTGACGGCGCCAAGGGCTCATGCAGGTGCGCCACGTCGAAGCCTCCGAGCCCGAGCGCGATCTCGAGGCCCGACGCCGAGTCGATGGGACCCCCGAGCCGGCGCCCGGTGCCCTTGGTGCTCTTGCGGATGGCGCGCGAAGTGGCCACCAGCAGCGGCGGTCCGCCGGGCTCGGCCGCAACGGCGTCCGCGTCCCCGGCCTCCAGCGCCTCGATGCGCCGCCGGCCGGCCTCGGCGGCCTGACGACCCTTGCCGGGGGCGAGGATGGTCACGGCGTGCCCCCGGCGCGCAAGCGCCTCGGCCTCGGCCGCCACGGCGTGCCCCACGTCGTCCCCGGGAGGGAACGCGTGGGGCGACACCAGCGCGATCCTGAGCGGTGAGTCGCTCACCGCGTCCCCATGCCTACTTCGGCAGCGCGGCGTCGCTCTCGCCGCTGATGAATTCCTCGGTGAGCTCGCGGGCGACGTCATCCGGATGCTGGATGGGCGGGCTCTTCATGAAGTAGGAGGACGGGCCCTCGAGGGTGCCGGAGATGCCGCGGTCCATCGCCACCTTGCAGCAGCGCACGGCGTCGATGACCACGCCGGCGGAGTT
>SXZC01000220.1 GCA_005788075.1 Actinomycetota bacterium | reverse complement strand
GGCTCGACGCCCTGGGGTGACCCGCATGGACCCCGCGGCAGCCGAGCGCTGGATCGCGGGACTCGACCTCATGGGCATGAGGTTCGGGCTCGAGCGCATGCAGGCGCTCATGGACGCCCTGGGGCAGCCGTGCCGCGGCATCCCCTCGGTGCACGTGGTGGGCACCAACGGCAAGACGTCGGTCACCCGCATGACCGCGGCCTTCCTCGCGGCCGCCGGCCTGCGCACCGGCGCCTACACCTCGCCGCACATCCTCGGGTGGCGGGAGCGCGTGGAGCTTGACGGGGTCGTCATGCCGCCCGATGCCTTCGCCGCCGCGGCCACGCGCGTGCACGCGGCGGTGCCCGGGGTTCCGGAGGGCGCGATCACCCAGTTCGAGGCCATGACGGCCGTGGCCTTCGACGCCCTTGCCGCCGCGGGCGCGGAGGCCGTGGTGGTGGAGGCCGGCCTCGGGGGCAGGCTCGACGCCACCAACGTCATCGACGCCCCGGTGGTGGCCCTCTCTGCCGTGGACCTCGACCACACGGAGCTCCTCGGCGACGACGTCGCGACGATCGCCGGCGAGAAGCTCGGGGTGGCGCCCGATGGCTTCACTGGGCTCGTGGTCGGCGCACAGGCCCCGGCGAGCCTGCCCGAGGTGCGGGCCGCCGCGGATGCACGCGGCATGTCGGGTTGGTGGATGGGGCAGGACTTCGGCGTGCAAGCCGGAAACGGTCACTCCATGACCATCCGCACGCCCAATGGCGCCCTTCGCGTGGACGCCGACCTGCCCGCCCGCTGGCAGCGCGCCAACCTCGCGCTCGCGGTGGCATCCGCGGAGCGCGTGCTCGATCGCGGGCTCGTGCGGGACGAGGTGGAGCGCGGCCTGGCGGCGGTGCGCAACCCCGGGCGGCTGCAGGTGGTGCATGGGGAGCCCACCGTGGTGCTCGACGGCGCGCACAACCCGGCGGGCGCGCGCGCCCTGGCCGAGGCCGTGCCGGTGATCCTCGGCAGTGTGAGGCCGGTCGCCGTGATCGGCATGATGGCCGACAAGGACGCCGAGGGAATCCTCGACGCCCTCGCCCCGGTCATCCGCAGCGCGCACGTGACGCGCGCGTCCTCGGGGCGGGCGATCCTCCCCGAGCCCATCGCCCGAATGCTGCGCGAGCGCGGCGTTGATGCCGACGTGGTTCCCGGGCCCGCCCGGGCCCTGGAGGCCGCCCGCGCCGATGCCGGTCCCGGTGGCGCGGTGCTGGTTGCCGGCTCGCTGCACCTGCTCTCCGACCTCGCCCCCGTCGTGATGGGGCAGTCCGATACACTCGCCGCCGCCTCGGGCCCCGAGGAGGGCCTGGCCACGGTGTGGCGGCTCGACGACTTCAGGAAGTGAACCCTGAACGCAGTCTCTGACTTCTTCGGTTCGACGGCGTGGACTATCTCGCTCGTCATCATCCAGGTCTTCGCGATCGCCCTGTGGCTCGCCCTGGCGTACTGGGTGTACCAGGACTCCCGGCGCCGCTTCGAGAACGCCGGCGCGATCACGGGATCAACCGTGCTCGCGCTCGTCATCCCGTTCCTCGGGCCGCTGATCTACCTCTTCATCCGGCCGCCGGAGTACCTCACGGACGCCCACGACCGCGAGCTCGAGACGCTCGCCCTCGAGGCGCAGGTGGAGGGTCTCCGGTGCCCCGAGTGCGAGGCCGTGGTGGGTCCGAAGTTCCTGGTGTGCCCCATGTGCACCGCCCCTCTGCGCGAGCCCTGCCGCCGCTGCTCCGAGCCCCTCGAGCCCTCGTGGCGCGTGTGCCCGTACTGCGCGGCCCCGGCATCGCCCTCCAGCTCAAGCTTCTCCGAGGAGACACGCATCTCATGACCGAGCGCACCTTCGTGATGATCAAGCCCGACGCCGTGGCGCGGGGCCTGTCAGGGGAGATCCTTGCTCGCTTCGAGCGGCGCGGTTTCGCGGTGCTCGGCCTCAAGAAGTGCGTGATGGCGCGCGACGCCGCGGAGGAGCACTACGCGGAGCACCGCGACAAGCCGTTCTTCGCCGAGCTGGTGGAGTTCATCACCTCGGGTCCCGTGGTGATGATGTGCATCGAGGGCGAGGGCGCGATCCTCGCCTGCCGCACGATGATGGGCGCCACCAACCCGCAGGACGCCGCCCCCGGCACCATCCGGGGTGACTACGCGCTCGAGGTCGGCCAGAACGTCATCCACGGTTCGGACGGCCCCGAATCGGCGGCCCGCGAGCTGGGCATCCACTTCGCCGACTCGGAGATCATCGGCTGATCATCCTCGCCTCGCGGTCGCCCCAGCGCCGCGGGCTGCTGGGGTCGCTGGGCGTGCCGTTCCGCGTGGTCGCCTCGGGGGAGCCCGAGCAGAGCGACCAGGGCCTCCCGGCCGCCGAGCGGGTGATGGCGCACGCACGGGGCAAGGCGCGCGAGGTGGCCGGGCGCGTGGGCGTTCCGGGTGGGGGAGGCGTGCTGGGCGCCGACACCGAGGTGGTGCTCGACGGCCGGGCGCTCGGCAAGGCGGCGGGGCCGCCGGAGGCCCGGGCCATGCTGGTCGCGCTGTCGGGCCGCGCGCACCAGGTGATGTCCGGCGTGGTGCTCATCACGGAGCGCGGCGAGTCGGAGGCCCTCGCCGTGGCCGAGGTGCGCTTCCGGCATCTCGATGACGCGCTCCTCGACTGGTACCTGGCGCAGGGCGAGTGGCAGGGGAGGGCGGGCGCGTACGCCATCCAGGGCGCCGGAGGAGCGCTCGTGGAGTCCGTCACGGGCGATCCCAGCGCCATCGTGGGGCTTCCGGTGGGCGATGTGGCGTCGTTGCTGCGCGCCGAGGGCCTGTTCCCCGCGTGATGCAACGGCCCGTGCATCGCGGCCCCGGGGATTCGCGCACGTAGCGGGGTGGGATACCCTTTCCGGCGGCGTCGACGGGCGCCCGGCAGGACCATCGCGATCGGCACCGGAGGCCCCCGATCGGCTTCATGAGCTACCTCAGCGGCTTCGGCGGCCGCGACATGGCCGTCGACCTCGGCACGGCGAATACCCTCGTGTACGTCAAGGGCCGCGGCATCGTGCTCTCGGAGCCGTCCGTGGTGGCCATCGACCAGCGCCCCGGCGACGTGCCTGCCGGGGGCATCGAGGCCAAGCGCATGCTCGGCCGCACCCCCGGGAACATCACGGCCATCCGGCCGCTGAAGGACGGCGTGATCGCCGACTTCGACGTGACGGAGACCATGCTCCGCCACTTCATCCAGAAGGTGCACCAGAACAGGTGGGCGCATCCGCGCGTGGTGGTGTGCGTTCCGTCGGGCGTGACCGGGGTGGAGAAGCGCGCGGTGGAGGAGGCCACGCTCTCGGCCGGGGCGCGCCAGGCGTACCTCATCGAGGAGCCCATGGCCGCCGCGATCGGCGCGGGCCTCCCCGTGGGTGAGCCCACCGGCAACATGATCGTGGACATCGGCGGGGGCACCACCGAGGTGGCCGTCATCTCGCTCGGTGGCATCGTGGTGGCGCAGTCGATTCGCGTGGGTGGCGACGAGCTCGACGAGGCGATCGTCAACTACGTGAAGCGGGAGGAGAAGCTGATGATCGGCTCCCAGACCGCCGAGGAGGTCAAGCTCGAGATCGGCACCGCCTTCGAGCTGAAGGACGAGATCGAGGCCGAGATCCGCGGGCGCGACATGATCAGCGGGCTCCCGAAGACCGTGGTGCTGTCCTCGGGGCAGGTGCGCGAGGCCCTCGAGGAGCCGGTGTCGCAGATCGTGGACGCCGTGAAGGCCACGCTCGACCGCACGCCGCCCGAGCTGGCCTCGGACATCATGGACCGCGGCATCGTGCTCGCCGGTGGCGGGTCGCTGCTGGGCGGGCTCGACGAGCGCCTGCGCGCCGAGACCGAGATGCCGATCCACCTGGCCGACAGTCCGCTCACGTGCGTGGCCGTGGGCTCGGGCCGCTCCCTCGAGGAGTTCGAGGTGATGCGCCGCTCGTCCCAGGGCGCGCGCCGCGCGCGCCGCGGCCGATACTGAGTGATGACGGCCCCGGCATCGGCGAACTGGCCGCCCACGTGGCATATCGTGGGCCGGTAGCCGGCCCGGCCGCGCCGTAGGAGGCCTGAGATTCCCCGAACCCCGCGCAAGAACGACCTCGAGAGGCGCCGGACGATCATCCGCCGCAGCGTCATCGGCGGCCTGGTGGCCGTGTGCCTGATCCTCTTCACGGTCTACTTCCGCGAGGGCGGCGACGGCCCGGCGCATGGCACCCAGCGCCTGGCGGGCACGGTCGTGGCCCCGCTGCAGTCGGTGGGCAGCCGCATCGTGGAGCCGTTCACGGG
>SXZC01000219.1 GCA_005788075.1 Actinomycetota bacterium | reverse complement strand
GGCGGCGGACATTCCGGAGGGGTCGGTCATCCGCGCGGGTGCGCCTGGCGCAGTGTCTTCTGCATGGCCTTGGTGGTCACCCCGGTGTAGCGCTCGGTGGTGGCGAGGCTCGCATGGCCGAGGAACTCCTGCACCACGCGCAGGTGTGCCCCGCCCGTGCCGCCGGGGCCCTCGAGCATGTGCGTGGCCGCGGCGTGGCGCAGCAGGTGGGGGCCGCCCGTGCGCCCGAGCGCCTCGAGCATGCGATGCACGACCCGGTACACCGAGCTGCCGTTCAGCGGCGCGCCGCTGCGCGAGAGGAACACGCAGGCGCGCGAGGCCGCGGTGAAGCCGGCCATGGCCGCGAGGCGCGGGCGCCCCTCGTCGAGCCACTGGCGAAGGGCATCGACGCACGGCTCGGTCATCGGGACCGTGCGCGAGTGCCCGCCCTTCCCCACCACCGCGAGGGTCTCGTGCTCGAAGTCAAGGGACGACAGCACGAGGTCGCAGGCCTCCTGTCGCCGCAGGCCGCTGCCGTAGAGCACCTCGACGAGGGCGCGGTCGCGGATCGCCAGCGCCCGGGCGGTCGATCGCGGCGGGGCGTCGTCGATCATCCTCGCGGCGTGCTCGGCGAGGGCTGCGGCGTCGTCCTGCGAGAGGCGGGGCACGGGGGTGCGCTCAGCACGCGGCGGATCAACCAGGGTGGCCGGGCACCGACCGCGCGGGAAGTACGGGTAGAGCCACTCGCGAAGCGAGGTGAGCGCGCGGCGCTGCGTGGTGGGTGCCCAGCCGATGTCGCGCAGCGCGGCCTCCAGCATGGACGTGGTGATGTCCCCCGGGGCGGCGACGCCGCGCTCCGAAAGCCACGTTGCCACCCTGCGGCAGTCGCGCACGTAGCCCGCACGCGACTCCGGGGCGAGCGCCCGGGCGCGCCCGCCCTGCCGCGACAGGCGGTCGTCGAGGTCGCGCAGGGAGTCCTCCCATGGGGCGGGCAACGGCATGCGGTTATGTTCGCTGCGAGGACGCGGCTGCCCTCCCGCCGACCCGACCGGCGACTAGGGCGTGCCCTCGAGCCCGATCTCGGACACGTAAGCCCGGTAGCCGCTGCCCTCGGCATTGGGCGGCAGCTCCGTGATCCAGAAGGTGTAGGTGCCGGACGCGGGGCCGTCGGAGAGGTCCACCACCTGGGCGCCCCCCTCGAAGGTGCCCTGCCCCACCACCCGCGCCTCGGGGCCGGGCTCGCCCGCGAGCACCTGGAAGGTGCCGCCGGTGCCCTTGGTGGTGACCAGCAGGCGGCGCGCGACCGCCGGCGACTCGAGGGCGAGGGCGAGGCCCACTCCGTCCTTCAGGCCCCCGAAGTCGGGGGTGGCGTAGCGCTCGGTGCGCCACGCGGTGGCCTCGTTGCCGTCGTATGCCAGCGGCACCTCGCCCGGCATCTCGCGGCCCTCCCCACCCGGATCGGCATCGGTCACCGATGCCAGCTGCAGCGGTTGCGTGCCGGTCATGATCGCGCCGCCCCCGCCGCCTGCGGATGCCCCACCGGATCCGCCCGGGGATACCGCCTCCGTTCCGCCGGTGGTCACCACCACGGCGGCCGCGGCGCCCGCCCCCAGCACCAGCACGCCCGCCACCACTGCAGGCCAGCGGCGCTTTCGGGGCGCCGTGGCGATGACCGGCTGCGCCTTCGGTCCGGGTGGGCCGGCGACGGCTTCAGGCGCGGACTCCGCCACCGGCATCGCAGGGCCCGCCGCCCCGGTCAACGTGGACGCATCATCGGTGATGCGGGTGTCGCCGGTGTCACCGGCGCCGGACGCGCTCCCCGCGCCCGGCGCGTCTCCTTCCACGACCACGGGTGGCACCGGCGCGAGCACACCCGTGGCGGCCTCCTCGGGCAGGCTCGCCGGGGCCAGGCGCCCCGTGTCGGCATCGGCGGCGGCGACCTCGGCCGGGATCACCGGCATGGCCGCCGTGGCGCCCGCGGGCACGTCGATGAGCGCATCGGCCATGTCGAGGGCCGATGGGAATCGGGCGTCGGGGTCCTTCTCGCACGCGCGCATGACGATGGCCGCGAGGTACGCGGGCACCTCGGGGCGGGCCTCGCGCGGATCGGGCATGGGGTCACGCACCTGTCGCAGCGCCACGCCCATGGGGGTGTCCGCCGGGAACGGCAGCTCGCCGGTGAGCGACTCGTAGAGCACGATGCCGAGCGCGTAGACGTCGGTGCGCCCATCCACGCCGAGGCCGCGCGCCTGCTCGGGCGCCAGGTAGTCGCTGGTGCCCAGCACCGTGCCGGTGCGCGTGAGGCCGTCCTGCATGCCGTCGAGCAGCCGCGCGATGCCGAAGTCGGTGAGCTTCGCCACGCCGGAATCGGTCACCAGCACGTTGTGCGATTTGATGTCACGATGCACCACGCCCGAGCGGTGCGCCAGCTCGAGGCCCCTGGCCACCTGGCTCGCGATGGATGCCGCCTCGGCGGGGTCGAGCGCCCCGCGCTGGCGGATGAGCGCCTTGAGGGTGACGCCGTCGACCAGCTCGAACACGATGTAGGGACCGTCGTCGGCACCGGCGTCCTGGTCGAGCATGCGCACGATGCAGGGGTGATCAAGCCGCGACACCACGTCTGCCTCGCGGCGGAAGCGCAGCAGCAGGTCCGGGTCGTCCTGCACGCGGGGGTGCATCAGCTTCACCGCCACCACGGCGCCGGTCTCATCGTCGACCGCGCGCCACACCGTGGCCATGCCGCCGCTGCCGATCGGCCGCTCCAGCCGGTACCGGCCGCCGATGAGGTCCCCTGCCGCGGTCACGGGCGCAGGTCGTTGGATCGCACGCCTGCACGGTAGAGGCAGCGCGTGACGTCGCGGGTCACGGAGGTGCCCGCCGCACCTGTCACATGGACGCCCGGGGCGGCATCGGCGCTGGTACGGTCGGGGCCATGGCGACCCACACGATCCTGATCGTGGAGGACGACCCGGCCATCGCCGACTCCGTGGCCTACCACCTGGGCCGCGCGGGTCACCGCACGCTCACGGCGGCAGACGGGGCCACGGGGCTGCGTCTGTTCAAGCGCGAGCGCCCCGACCTCGTGGTGCTCGACCTCATGCTGCCGCAGCTCGATGGCTGGCGGTTCACCGAGGAGATCCGCACGGACGACCCGGACGTGCCCATCATCATGTGCAGCGCGCGCACGAGCGAGCACGACCGCGTGCACGGGCTCGAGATCGGCGCCGACGACTACCTGATCAAGCCCTTCTCGATGAAGGAGCTCGTGGCGCGGGTGGCGGCGCAGCTG
>SXZC01000218.1 GCA_005788075.1 Actinomycetota bacterium | reverse complement strand
GGCCCGGGCCGGGGGTTGCCCCGGCCACCGCGGGCAGGACCGCCAGCGCGCCGGCGGCCAGCGCGGCCACGCCGACGCCCATCGCCGTACGGGCAGGGGAAGATGACCTGATCGGGCTCACCGCTGCGGATTCGTCGCGGGGCGCCCGCGCGCCTGCCCGGGTGATGCATCGCGCAACGGGGCTTCCATGCCGCGCCGCGGCCATACGAGCGCGAGCAGGGCGATGAGCACGGCGTCGCGCAGCACCAGCAGGCCCATCTCGGCATCCTGCAGCGCCACCAGCCGCCAGTACGACCCGGGGAAGTATGCCTGGGTGAGCAGCATCGCGAGCGCGGCCACCCAGGCCGATGCCCAGCCGAAGCGGCCGCCGATCAGCACGGCCGATGGGACGATCCACACCAGGAACTGCGGTGAGAGCACCTTGCCCGCCACCAGCAGCGCGAGGCTCGTGGCGGCGATGCCCGCGACGAAGATGGCCGAGTCGGCGGAGGGGGGCTGCACCGAGAGCAGCCGCAGCACCGTGAGGGCGATGGCCAGCACCAGCACCACCAGTGCGATGGTGGAGAGAAGCGCCATGAGGTCGGGCGCGCCGCCCGCGAGCCCCTGGGATCCGAAGGAGGTCTCGACGGCCAGAGGCACGTCGGCCAGCAGGCGCATGCCCATGAGGTACGCGGCCCCCGTGGACTCCAACTGCAGGGGACGGTCGAGGTGGTAGGCGACGCTGTCCCAGAGTCCCTCCGGCGCGAGGATCGCCACCGGCGCGGCGAGTACCAGCAGCACGCCAAGCCCGATCAGGGCGCTGCGGAGCAGGTCGTGCCCCCCGTGGCGGCGCAGGTGCACGATGGCCAGCACCGGGATGAAGGCCAGGGGGATGAGCTTCACGAGCACGGCGAGTGCGAGGATGACCCACGCGGCCGTCATGCGGTCGGTCACCACGGCCCAGAGCAGCCACGCGATGAGCGCCGCCAGGGCCAGATCGAAGCGCGTGCCCACCAGGCCGCCGAGGAGCAGCGGGATGCACGCCGTGATGCCACCGGCCGCCGCCTGCCGCCAAAGGCTGAGGCCCAGGGCGCGCGCGGTGAGGGTGACCGGGATCACCGTGAGCACCAGCGCCAGCATCATGAGGAATGAGAAGCCCACGCTGTAGTCGCCCGGCAGCACCCCGGCCAACCAGAAGATCACCGCCGCGCCGGGTGGATACTCGAGCGTGAAATCGAGGTAGGGCAGGTTGCCCGCGGTCATCTGCGCGTACGCGCCCTCGTAGGTGGGGATGTCGGAGATCTGCGGCACGCTCGCCGACACCCACTGCATTGGGCCCACCCACACGAGCACTGCCAGCAGCGATAGCAGCCACGGCAGCAGACGCTCGATCTCGGCGCGGCGGCTCATGCAGCGCCCCCGCCCACCGCGCTCGCGCCGCCCCCGGCATCCGCTGCCGCGTCGGCTGCCACCGGTGGGGCCACCGCCCGCCGCGTCGTGAGGCCCTTCAGCCGGGTGAGCCACCTGCCGGGTGGGATCGCCGGCTCGGGCTCGGGGTCGGGCCAGAGCGGCACCACCACGAGGATCACCATGGGCAGGAACCAGGGGATGTAGAGATAGAACCAGTGGGTGAGCACCAGCTCGAAGCCGATCATGAGCGCGGCCGAGATGGCGGCCCACTGCACGATGTCCAGGCGACGGGGCCAGCGCATCACGATGAGGGCGCCGAGGATCACCAGCGCGCCGATTGCGATGTGCACGGGGCGGAGCCATTCGAACTGGCCCCAGATCGAGAACGGTGACTCCCGGTCGGCCTGGTAGCCGATGGTGCGTGACCAGAAGCTGCGTATGCCGTCCGTGCCGTCGAGCAGCAGCACCCAGCCGGTGAGCAGCGCGGCGATGACCAGGCCGCCGATGTAGGCCACCAGCCGCCGGGGACCCGCCGCGCGGTCTGCGCGCGGGAACGGGTGCCGGGCCCAGAGCGGCACCAGGATGGCCGGCACGATCTTGGCCGCCACGCCGAGGCCGATCATCACGCCGCGCCCGAGTGGCCGAGCCGCGAGCACGAGTCCCCAGGCGACGCACGCCGATATGAGCGCGTCATTCGAATTGCTCGACAGGGTGAAGGCCGTGAACGGGAACGCCGCCCACGCGATTGCGAAGGTGAGGCCCATCTTCCGCCCGGCCAATCGCCAGCCGAGCACCAGTAGCGCGAGCAGGGTGAGCCCGTCGAAGAGCGTGGCCGCCCCGTGCGCGGCCGGCAGGTCATCCCACTTGCCGGTGAAGGGCATCACCGCTTCGAAGGGGATGTAGGAGATGTAGTTCAGCGGCCCGTAGGTGTCGCACTGGCCGCAGTCCTCGGGGAAGTTGCCGTAGGGCGTCTGCCCGTCGAGGATCAGGTCGCTGCCGATCACCCCGGCGTAGCCCACGTCGATCACGTTGCTGTTGAGTCCGTTGAGCCCCCATCGCAGCGCCACGAGCACCACCAGAACGGTGACGAGCAGCCAGGTGGGCATCCACCCCGGCAACCCTGGCGTGCGTGGCCCGCGGGGTGGAGGGGGAGGCGTCGCACCGGGCGTCGCGGCAGGGGTGACTGTCACCGAACGGTGACTGTCACCGGGGTTGTCACGGAGATCCCCACCATCCGCCCTCCGCAGCCGCGTCCGGCGCACGGTGATCCAGATCATCCGCGCGAGCAGGTAGATGAGCGGCGGGTACTGCAGCGGAACGGACGTGAAGATCTCGCCCTGGTTGAACCACGCCCATGAGGCGGTGAACGACAGCAGCACCAGCAGGTCGAGGGTGCGCCACGACAGGATGCTCCGCGGGCGCGTGATGGGCAGCAGCACCAGCAGGAACACCACGCAGAGGGGGATCCAGATGCGCCAGCGGTTAACCGCGCGACCGAACGCGCCCTCGTAGCCGCGCGCCATCATCCACGCCACCTGCGGACCGGTGCGCACCTCGGCGATGTTGCCCTCCTCATCGCCCACGTACACCTCGGCCTCCACCACCTCGGC
>SXZC01000026.1 GCA_005788075.1 Actinomycetota bacterium | reverse complement strand
GGTCATCGCCGCCGGCATCCGCGAGGGCAAGGGCCTCGACCCGCAGGGTGGCTACGAGGAGGCACGGGCCGCCGCCGCAGCCGCGCAGGCCGCGGGCGACCCCGACGTGGCCCGCGCGGCCCGCGACACCTCGCGGCCCGCCGCCGACGAGGTGGCCGCCGTCGAGCAGGCTGACGCCGCCGTGGCGATGGCCGCCGCCGAGGTGGTCCAGGAGGCCGAGGCCGACCTGGCCGCTGCCGTCGAGGTGGCCGCAGCCGCAGAGGTGGCGGCCGAGGTGGCCGTGGAGGCAGCTGCCGCAGGCGACGTGGAGACGGCCGTGGAGGCCGCCGCCGCGGAGGCCGTGCTGGAGGAGGCCGCATCCGAGCTCGCCGCCGACGCGGTGGCCGAGGAGATCGTGGCCGAGGCCATCATCAGCGAGGAGGAGCAGTCATGAGCACCGCGCAGATCCCAGCCGCCCTCGTGAAGGAGCTTCGCGAGAAGACCGGTGCCGGAATGATGGACTGCAAGAAGGCGCTGACGGAGGCTGGCGGCGACCTCGAGGAGGCCGCCACGCTGCTGCGCAAGCAGGGCCTGGCGGACGCCGCGAAGCGATCTGGCCGCGAGGCCAACGAGGGCACGATCGCGAGCTACATCCACCAGGGCGGCCAGCTCGGCGTGATCGTGGAGGTCAACTGCGAGACCGACTTCGTCGCCCGCACCGACCGCTTCCAGCAGTTCGCGCGGGACGTGGCCCTGAACGTGGCCGCCATGAAGCCCACCTACGTCTCGGTGGACGACGTGCCCGAGGAGTACAAGGCCCGCGAGCGCGAGGTGTACGCCGAGCAGGCGAAGGACAAGCCGGAGAACGCCCGCGAGAAGATCATCGAGGGCAAGCTCGCGAAGCACCTCGGCGAGATCTGCCTCCTCGAGCAGCCCTTCTTCCGGGACGCCACCGAGAAGAAGCAGCGCACCATGGAGGAGCTGCGGGCGGAGACCTCGTCGGAGCTCGGCGAGAACATCACCATCCGGCGGTTCACGGTCTACCAGCTTGGGGAGTAGCGACCAGCCCGCAGATGCCGTCTGGTCCCGGGTGCTGCTGAAGCTCTCGGGCGAGGCGCTGATGGGCGAGCAGGGGTACGGCATCGACCCCGATCGCATCGCGGGGGTGGCCCGCATGGTGAAGGGGGCCACCGACCGCGATGTCGAGGTGGCGGTGGTGGTGGGCGCCGGGAACATCTTCCGCGGGGTCATCGGGGCGGCCAGCGGCATGGACCGTGCCACCGCCGACTACATGGGCATGATCGCCACGATGCTCAACGCCCTGGCCATCCAGGACGCGCTCGAGAAGATCGGGGTCACCACCCGCATCCAGTCGGCCATCGCCATGCAGGAGGTGGCGGAGCCCTATATCCGCCGCCGGGCGATACGCCACCTCGAGAAGAAGCGGGTGGTCATCTTCGCGGCCGGCACGGGCAACCCGGTCTTCACCACCGACACCACGGCTGCCCTTCGCGCGCTCGAGATCGGTGCGGAGTGCATCCTCATGGCGAAGAACAACGTGGACGGCGTGATGACGGCTGACCCGCGCGAGGATCCGTCGGCCGAGCTGATCAGCTGCATCACCCACATGGAGGTCATCGAGCGCGGCCTGCACGTGATGGACACCACCGCGCTCACGCTGTGCATGGACAATGACCTGCCGCTGCTGGTCTTCAACATGCAGGACGAGGGCAACATCGCCCGCCTGCTGGACGGAGAGCACGTCGGCACGATCGTGAGCGGCCCGGACGGGCCCTGAGGGGGAGGCACCATGAAGGAGAGGCTCGACGACGCCAAGCGCCGCATGGAGGGTGCCGTGAAGAACCTCGGCGGCGAGTTCGCGGCCCTGCGCACCGGCCGCGCCAGCACCACGCTCCTCGATCGCATCCAGGTGGATGCCTACGGTGCCCCCACGCCGCTGCCGCAGCTCGCGAAGGTGCACGCCCCGGAGGCCCGCCTCATCACGGTGCAGCCGTTCGACAAGACGCTCGTCCCCGACATCGAGCGCGCCATCCAGGAGTCGGACCTCGGCCTGACGCCCAGCAACGACGGCACGACCATCCGCCTGCCGCTGCCGCAACTCACCGAGGAGCGCCGCAAGGAGCTCGTGAAGGTGGCCCACCGCATGGCCGAGGAGGCCCGCGTGGCGGTGCGCAACGTGCGCCGCGACGTGCTCAACGAGATGAAGCGCGCCGAGAAGGACGGCGAGGTCTCGAAGAACGACCTCTCGCGCGCGCAGGACGAGGTGCAGAAGCTCACCGATGCCGAGGTGAAGGCGGTCGACGAGATGCTCGCCCGCAAGGAGGCCGAGATCATGGAGGTGTGATGGCGCTCCTCTCGCGCCTGCGGGCCGTGCGCATCGCGCTCGGCACCCGCCCCTCCCGCCGGCCCGAGGCCCCGCGATCCGCGGTGCCCGAATCGGTGGCGATCATCATGGACGGCAACGGCCGGTGGGCCCGTCGCCGCCGCCTGCCCACGTCCGCGGGTCACAGGGCAGGGGCGAAGGCCCTCCGGCGCGTCGTGCGCGCGGCCGGTGACATGGGCGTGCGCGACCTCACCGTGTTCTCGTTCTCGACCGAGAACTGGAACCGCCCGCAGGACGAGGTGGACGACCTCATGGTGCTGTTCTCGGAGCTCATCGACCGCGAGGTGCCCGACCTCGATGACGAGGGCGTCTCGATCCGATTCATCGGCCGCCTCGCTCAGCTCGATGACGCCCTCCTCGCGAAGATCGCCGAGGCCGAGGCCAGGACGGCGCGTCACGACCGCATGCGCCTGTTCATCGCCATGAACTACGGCGGGCGCGCCGAGATCGTGGATGCCGCGCGGCGCTTCGTGGCGGAGGCCGGCCCGGACGCCCCCGACGAGGAGTTCGGGCGGATGGCGAGAGCACCCATGTGCGCGCATTAATCAACGGCACACCGGTCCGTGAGCGCACGCTGCGCGCAAAACGCGCCACTGACGCTGAACTTCTC
>SXZC01000025.1 GCA_005788075.1 Actinomycetota bacterium | reverse complement strand
TTCGTCGAGGACTCCGTGCGCGAGATGATCGCCGGCCTCATCGCCCGGTTCCCCGACCTGCCCGACGACTCCTTCGTCTCGGCGCACCAGGAGAACTACGAGACCATCCACACCCACGACGTCGAGGCCGAGCGCCACGGCGTCCTCGGTGAGATGCGCGCCGAGGTGGCCGGCGGCCCCCACGCCGCCCGCCACCTCACCCTGCCGGAATGGCTCGACGGCCCCACCTGATCTGCCCTACCTAGCGCCCTGCGGGGCCGGGAGGCAGTAGTACCCCCGCCGAAAAAGCGCGAGAGGCGGGAGGCCCATCACATCGGGGTGGCGGCGATCGCAGCCGGGGATGATGCATTTGCGGTCCCCGCAAATGCCGATCCCGTTTCGGCGAGTGGCCGCCACCCCGATGTGATGGGCCTGCCGCACTGCTGTGGTATTCGGCGGAGGTACTACTGCCTCCCGGCCACTTCCAGGCGCTGCGAAGCGACGATCAGGTGGGATCCGGCGCGCCCTTCCGGCCGAGCTGGATGCGGTTCTCAGTGCCGGCGAGGAGACGCTGGATGTTCTCGCGGTGCTTGAGGATGACGAAGAGCGCGGCGAGGCCGATGAAGGCGACGTAGGGCCAGGGGGCGCCGAAGGCCCAGGCAAGCGGGGCGGCGGCGAGGGCGCAGACGATGCTGGCCACCGAGACGTAGCGCGTAAGCACGACGATGAGGAGCCAGAGGATGATGAGCACGCCGCTGGCGGCGGGGACGAGGCCGACGAGGGCGCCGGCGCCGACGGCAACGCCCTTGCCGCCCTTGAAGCCGGTCCACACCGGGAAGACGTGGCCGAGGATCGCCAGGGCACCGGCGGCGATGGGCCACCAGGGGCCGCCCACCACCCACTGCGCGATGAGCACGGCGAAGGCGCCCTTGGCGATGTCGAGCACCATCACGGCGATGCCGACGGTGCGGCCGAGCGTGCGGAACACGTTGGTGGCGCCGAGGTTGCCGCTGCCGACCGTGCGGAGGTCGACGCCGTTCAGGCGGCCGGCGAGGTAGGCGAAGGGGATGGAGCCCAGCAGGTAGGCGACGACGAGGACGAGGGCCTGGTTCACGGATCTCCGGTGACGTCGGGTGCGGGGACGCGGCCCTCGAAGAGCCGGCGGCGCGCCATGATGAAGTAGTACGCGCCCGAGATGACCGTGAGGGCGACGGCCAGGTAGAGCAGGGCGTCGTACTGCCACTGCGGGGCCACCTGCAGGATCACCCAGGCCACCGCGACGTTCTGGCTCAACGTCTTGAGCTTGCCGAGGTTGCTGGCGGGGATCACCAGGTCCTCGCGCACGGCCACGAGACGCAATCCGGTGACGGCGAACTCGCGGGTGATGATGACCATGGCGATCCACGCCGAGACCTCGCCCACCTCGATGAGGCACAGCAGCGCGCCGGTGACCAGCAGCTTGTCGGCGAGGGGGTCGAGGAACGCCCCGGCCACGGTCACCTCGCCGCGCGATCGCGCGAGCCAGCCGTCGAGGGAGTCAGTGGCGGCGGCCACCACGTACAGGGCGAATGCCCAGTACCGGCCGCCCTCGTCGTCGACGAGGATCAGCACCATCACGACGGGGATCAGCGCGATGCGCGCTGCCGTCACGAGAAGTGCGGGATTCAGCGAGGTGCGGCCGCCCACGCGTGAAGCATAGGACCCCTATCCTCGGCGCATGAGCGAATTCACCGTGAGCATCGTCGGGGAGGACCGCCCGGGCATCGTGGCGGCCGTCACCGGGGCCCTCCTCGAGGCCGGCGGGAACGTCGAGAACTGCCGGGCGAGCATCCTCGCCGGCTCGTTCGCGATGGTGCTGGCCGTGCAGGTTCCCGAGTGGGTCACCGACCACGACATCGTCGACCTCCTCGCCCCCACCGTGAGCGGCCTCGGCCTCTCGCTCGGCGTGCGCCCCGCTGCCCCGGCGCCCGGCGACGCCGGCCGCGAGCGGTGCGTCATCACGATCTACGGCGCGGACCGCCCGGGCATCGTGCACGGCGCGGCGTCTGCGCTGGCCGCGGCGGGCGTGAACATCGTCGACCTCAGCTCGCGCCTCGTGGGCGAGCCGCCCATCTACGTGCTCGGCATCGAGGCGGAGCTACCCGACGGCATGGACGCCGCCGGGCTCGAGCAGGTGATCCGGTGCCCCGACCTCGCGGGGCTCGACATGTCGGTGCAGTCGGAGTCCGAGCGCCTCCTCTGATCCGCCCGGTCGTCATCTACCCCGACCGGCGCCTCAAGACCACCTGCGCGCCGGTCAGGTCGTTCGGGCCTGCGCTCGCGCGCCTGGCGCGCGACCTCGAGGACACCGCGCGCTCGTTCCCGCGCACCACCGGCATCGCGGCGCCGCAGGTGGGCGAGCTCTGGCGCACGTGCTTCATCGACTGCACCGGGCACCCCAAGGTGCCCGATCCGCACGGGCCACTCGTGCTGGTGAACCCGGTGCTGCTGCATCACTCGGGCGCGGAGGTGGGACGTGAGGGCTGCCTGAGCCTGCCGGAGATCACGGCCAACGTGGAGCGCCCGGTGGAGATCGCCGTGGCGTTCCATGACGTCGAGGGCGACCGGCAGGAGGTGGAGGCATCCGGCTTCGAGGCCCGGGTGATCCTCCACGAGATGGACCACCTCGATGGCGTGCTCATCCTCGACCGCGTGAGGTCGCTCGCGCTCGACGTGTTCGCGCGCAAGAACCGCTCGAGCCGGTAGCGGCCGACCGGCGCGGCGGCACGGCGGCACGGAACCCCCGGCGCCCGGGGAGTCCGAGGGCGGTGGCATCCTGCCGCCCCGTGCGCACCGCCTTCGTCGCCATCACCGCCGCGCTCGCCCTGGCCGCGCCCGCCGCACTCTCGGCCCAGCCGCCCGTGGTTCTGGTGCAGGCCGGGCACCTCTCGCCGGGCGAGCCGGGCTACCTGGCCCAGACCGGTGCATCGGGCAATCCCTTCGGGCTCGAGTCGGAGTTCAACCGTCGCGTGCGCGACGCCATGATCAAGCAGTTGAAGACGGCGGGCGTGGATGCCCGCCCGCTCGCCGCGCGGGTGGAGCCGCTCGGGGTGGCCGGCGCCACCTTCGTGAGCATCCACCACGACTCCCCCGGCGGCGCCGCGATGGTGGGCCACGCGATCACCGGCGGCAACGAGAACTACTACCGGGGCGAGGGCACGGGCACGGCCAGCCCCACCCCCTACCCCGACAGCGGCCCGCACCGCACGCCGGCCACGAAGGTGAGCCCCGCCGTGGAGCGCACCTCGGCGGGAACCGCGCGGCGCCTCTCGTCGGCGCTGAAGTCGATCTTCACCCCGGCCAATGGCGCCCGTGGGCGCTTCAGCGGGGTGATCCCGCCGAACTCCAACCGGCGCATGAACCACTTCTACGGCTTCTACCGCACCACGGCGCAGTCGCGCGTGATCGTGGAGGCGGGCGCCGCCCCCGATGACAACCGGTTCCTCGCCAAGGTACCCCTCATCTCACGCACCCTCACCACGGCGATCATCAGCGACCTGAGGGCACGAAAGCTGCTCTAGGTCGCCGGCCGGGCGCCTCTGTGACCCCTAGGTCGCCTTGATGCCGTGCACCGGCCGGCCGGCGGCGATCCACTGGTAGTACGAGCACGCCGGGCCCATGCCGGTCTGGTACTCGACCACCCGCGGGTTGCGCCCGACCTCCTTGGCGATCTGCGCGTGGGTGAGCAGGTTCGGATCGTCCATCTCGGGCCAGCAGATGACCAGGTGCGCGGCGGTGATGTGGTTGGCCACGAACCCGCAGCCCTCGGCCGGGCACGGCCATGGGTCGGTGGCGATGCAGTACCAGCCCTGGAGGTCCTCGCCGGAGTCATCGGTCCAGAGGTTCTCCTCGACGTCCACCGACTGGTCGGTGGCATCGATCACGCCCACGCCGGGGCCCGTGCCGGGGTCGAGCCGGCGGTCCTGATCGCTCATGCGCATGAGGCTATCGCGCCGCGCACGGCGGCGGCGCGGGCGCAGGGCGGATGCCCCTGTTCTGGTAGCGTGCCGCCGCACGCGAGGGCCCTCCTGAGCGTGAGTGATGACCCGCGGAGGCGCGCCTGATGAGCAGCACCGAAGCCGCCGGAGCCGCTCGCACGACGGACTCCGGCATCGAGATAAAGCCGGTATACCACGAGGATGACGTGGCCTCGCTCGACCTCGCGACGGCGCTCGGCGAGCCCGGCGAGTTCCCGTTCGTGCGCGGTCCGTACCGCACGATGTACCGCGAGAAGCCGTGGACCATGCGGCAGTACGCGGGCTTCGCCACGGCCGAGGAGACCAACGAGCGCTTCCGCTACCTGCTGGCGAATGGCGCGCCGGGCCTCTCGATGGCCTTCGACCTGCCCACGCAGCTCGGCATGGACTCTGATGACCCGCGGGCCCTCGGCGAGGTTGGCCGCGTGGGCGTGGCCATCGACTCGGTGGACGACATGCTTCGCGTGTTCGACGGCATCCCGCTCGGCGAGGTGTCCACGAGCATGACCATCAACGCGCCGGCAGCCGTGCTGCTGCTGCTCTACCGCCTGGTGGGCGAGGCGCAGGGCGTGCCGGCCGACCAGCTGCGCGGCACGATCAAGAACGACATCCTCAAGGAGTACATCGCCCGCGGCAACTACATCTTCCCCCCGCACGCGAGCATGCGGCTCACCACCGACACCTTCGCGTACTGCGCCGCCGAGATGCCGCGGTTCAACACGATCTCGATCAGCGGGTACCACATCCGCGAGGCCGGCTCGACGGCCGTGCAGGAGGTCGCGTTCACGCTGGCCGATGGCATCGCCTACGTGCAGGCGGCGGTGAACGCCGGACTCGACGTCGACCGCTTCGCTCCCCGCCTTTCCTTCTTCTTCAACGCCCACTCGAACTTCCTCGAGGAGGTCGCGAAGTTCCGCGCCGCGCGCGGCCTGTGGGCGCGAATCATGCGCGAGCGCTTCGGGGCGAAGGACGACAAGTCGATGGCACTGCGCTTCCACGCGCAGACCGGCGGATCGACCCTCACGGCGCAGCAGCCCGACAACAACGTGGTGCGCGTGGCCCTGCAGGTGCTCTCGGCCGCGCTGGGCGGCGCGCAGTCGATCCACGCCAACGGCTACGACGAGGCCCTGGCGCTGCCCACCGAGCAGTCGGCCAAGCTGGCGCTTCGCACCCAGCAGGTGATCGCCGAGGAGACCGGCATCACCGACAGCTCCGACCCCCTGGCCGGCGGCTGGATGGTGGAGGCGCTCACCGCCGAGATCGAGCAGCGCGCGAACGAGCTCATCGCGCGCATCGACGAGCGCGGGGGCGCGGTGGACAGCATCGAGTTCATGCGCGACGAGATCGCCGACGCCGCCTACCGCTGGCACAAGGCCATGGAGAGCGGCGAGCGCAAGGTGGTGGGCATCAACATCCAGGCTGAGCCCGAGGACACCGAGATCGACATCCTCAAGATCGACCCGGCCATCGAGCGCGCGCAGGTGCAGCGCCTGGCCGACCTGCGTGCCGCCCGCGACGAGGCCGAGGTGTCGGCCGCGCTCGACGCCGTGCGCAACGCCGCCCGCGGCACCGATAACCTGCTGCCGCCCATGCACCGCGCGCTCGGCGCCCGGGCAACCATCGGCGAGGTGTGCGGCGTGCTGCGCGAGGAGTTCGGCGAGTACGACCGCGTGATGGCGGCCGCCGGGTGAACACCTCCGACGCCGAGAAGTACCTCGAGGAGCTCCGCGCCGAGGCCATGAACCCGTCGGGCGACGCCGCGGTGGAGCGCCAGCACGCCCGCGGCAAGCTGACGGCGCG
>SXZC01000024.1 GCA_005788075.1 Actinomycetota bacterium | reverse complement strand
TGCCCCGTCGAGGTCGTCGACTAGAACCTCACGTGCGCGCCCCGCGCGCGCCCGCCGGAGTAGCTCAGTTGGTCAGAGCACCTGTCTTGTAAACAGGGGGTCGCCGGTTCGAATCCGGCCTCCGGCTTACCTCGGACCCCCTGGTGTTGGTGTCCGCCGTGGCGGGACGGCTCCAGGGCGCGTCCGTTTTTTGTCGGGAGGCCGCCGTTGACCCCGACCCCACTTCTCTATAGATCCGCGCAGCGGCGCTGAACATGGTCGGAGGGAGTAAGGTCCCGCCGAGAGGAAGTCTCAAGAGAAAGACTCCCATGCGCACTCGCATCACCGCTGTCCTCGCCGCCGCCGCAGCGACCTCGATCGTGCTCCTCGCAGGATGCGGAGGCAGCGCGTCCGAGGCCAGCCCGCCCGCGGCGACTTCCACGGCCCCCATACGCCAGGCGGCGGGTGAGGACGGCCTCGCCTACGCTGCGGCCATTAACTCGCTGCCGATTGGGGCCGCCTACCACAGGGCCGTCTACGAAGTCGCTAACGAGCACTGCAACAGAACTGGCAACGCAGGCTCGTGCAAACTGGCCAACAACCTGAGGTGTTCCGTGACGGCGGCGAACCCGAGACAAGACTGCCGGGAAGAGCGGCAGCCCCGCTTCTAGGGGGTGACCCGGGTGTGAGCGAGCGCTAGGTTCACCTCCTGACAAGGTTTACCGTCTGGCCCCGACCCCACTGTTTCGTATATCCGCGACCGCTACGGTTGCCTAATGAGGTACCTTGTAGTCCCAGTCGTGGCGTTCGCCGCCCTAGCCCTCGCGGCGTCCGGGTCCGCAAGCCCCGCGATGACCGTCCGAGCCGAAGGCGTGTCCTACGCCTACGGGTCCGACTACAAAGTCCTACGGATACCGCGTGGACACAACCGTCTGCGGCTCACCTACGACGCTACGCAGACTGTCCGCCCCTACACCCGGGACGCCGACTACAACCGCGTCTATGGGCCGGAGATAACGCGCCCGGCGACGGCAGCCGAGGGTCGGCTCGCGCTGGAGTGCAGGAGGTCGGCTCGCGTCCCGTGGTACAGCACCAGAGAGACGAGCAGGACATTCCTCGCGGGCACGACGACCATTCGGTTGTCGGTGCGTCCGGCCTTCCAGTGCCGGGTGCGCCTGTCCGTGGACTACAACCAAGTGTCCGCCGCCAACGAGGAGGACGTCGCGGTCCGCCTCGCGGCCAGCGTGACGACTCTCCGCTAGTCGCAGGGGGGTGCCCATGGGAAGGGGGCGGCACCCGTGGGCAGGGGTGCCATCCACTTTTTCACGCGGGCCAGTGGCGCAGGCGGGGTGCCTTGATGGATTGGAGCCCTTGCCTGTTGCGCGCGCACGAGTGCCGAGTCCCCCAGGCTTTCGACGCCCCCTCCTAGCCGTGCCCAACCGTGCCCAAGGCGTGCCCACCCGAGGGCACGACTAGACGGCGCATGGAGGCAGGGAATCCGTGGGGAGGAGGTAGTCGTGTCCCTCTCTCTTGCGTTCCCTCTCCGGTCCGTTTCCGATGCCCGTGCGGGTCACGTGCGGGTCACGAGGCCTACGTTCGGGCCGTATCGCCCGTGCCGTCGCGGGTTTCGTGCTCGTGGCCCCTTTGCTTGTAAACAGGGGGTCGCCGGTTCGAATCCGGCCTCCGGCTTTGCCCGGGTGCCCGTGGCCCGGCCGGGCTCCGGGTGGCGCGGCCCGCTCCTAGGATGCACCCATGGAGCGACCGGACCTCGAGAGGCGCCGTGCAGAGCGGCGCGCACGCACGCGCCGCCGCCGCCGTACCGGGGCTCTTGCCGCGGGCGCCGTGGTGGTCGCGGCAGCCGTCGCCGTGGGCGTGGTGGTGTCCGGTGGGGGCGGGGACGATCCCGGCCCCGCGACGGCGTCTTCCCCGGCGTATCGCCAGCCCACCACTGCGTCACCGGCCCCCGAGCCCGCGGCGGTGCCCACCACGGCCGAGGCCGTGGCGCAGTCGCCCCAGCGCATACGTCCGCCGGTGCCGGGCCCCGGCAGGGTCATCACCGAGGGTCCCGCCAGCGCGGGGCGCAAGGTGGCCCTCACCATCGACGACGGCACGTGCGCCAGTTGCGTGGACCGCATCCTCGACGTGGTCGAGAAGACCGGGGGCAAGGTGACCCTGTTCCCCAATGGGGTGTACGGCAGCAGTTGGGAGCCCCAGGCGAAGCGCATCCGCGACCTGGTGGCCAAGGGGCAGGTGACCGTGGGCAACCACACCTACAGCCACGGGGTGTCCACGCAGCTCGGGCCCGCCGCCTTCGGCGCCGACCTCCAGCGCAACGAGGACTGGATCCAGAAGACCTTCAAGATCACGGGGCGCCCCTGGTTCCGGCCGCCCTACGGCGATCGCAACGCCTCCATCGACGCCGCCGCGGGCCAGCGTGGCTATCGCAAGGTGATCATGTGGTCGGGCACCGTGGCCGACTCGCAGCCGCGGAGCGAGGGATACATCCTCGACGCCATCGACTACTGGGCCCGCCCCGGGTCCATCATCCTGATGCACGCCAACTACCCCGCCACGGCCAAGGCGCTTCCCAAGATCTTCCGCGCGCTCGAGAAGCGCGGCCTCGAGCCGGTGACGCTCGCCGAGCTTCTCGGCGGTGGGTCCCCGGGCACGTAGCGCTCGCCGCACGCCGGTTCTTCCGGCGGCGGGGACCGCGCGCCTTCGCCGCTAGCCCACGTGGAAGTTCACGGTCATGAGCGCCCCCCCGCCGGGGGCGTTGGCGGCAGTGACCGTGGCGCCGTGCATCTCGGCCACCTGCTGCACGATCGAGAGCCCCAGGCCCGAGCCCGGCTTGCCGCGCGCCTCTGCCGATCGGTAGAAGCGGTCGAACACGTGGGGCAGGTCGTCTTCCGAGAAGCCGGGCCCGTGGTCGCGCACGGTGAGCACCCCGTGCGCAAGGGCCACCTCGATGGGCTGGCCCGGCGCATTCCACTTGACAGCGTTGTCGAGCAGGTTGGCCACGAGGCGGTTGAGGCGCTCGGGCACGCCATCGACGACCGTGGGGGAGAGGTCCTCGAGCACCGTCACGCCCGGATGCAGGCGCCGGATGCGCTCGATCGCCGCCGCGGTGATCTCGTCGATGCGCACGTCCTGCGCCTCGTCGTCGCGCACGGTGGTCTCGCCGGCGCGCACGATGTCGGTGACCAGCGCGGCGAGCTCGTCCGTCTGCTCCACCACGTCGCGCAGCAGGGCGGCGTGCTCCTCGGGCGGCAGCGTGCCGGGCTGCTGCAGCACCTCGATGTTGGCGCGCAGCGATGCCAGGGGCGTGCGGAGCTCGTGCGAGGCATCGGCCACGAGGCGTCGCTGGGCCTCGGCGGACGACTCCAGCTGGTCGAGCGTGCCGTTGAACACCCGGGCCAGGCGCGCCACCTCGTCGTCGCCATTGACGGGGAGGCGCCGCGAGAGGTCGCCGGCGCCTGCGAGCGCCTCGGTCTCGGCGGTGAAGTCGGTGACCGGCCGCAGCGCCCGCCCCGTGAGGAACCATCCGAGGCCCGCCCCGACGGCGATGCCGGCCCCGGTGACCACCAGCAGGATGACGCCGAGGCCCTGCAGCACGGACTGCACCTCGTCCACCGGGCGGGCGAACTCCACCGCCACGCCCGCGGCGACCGGCGCGGTGACCCCGCGCATGGGCACGCCCTGCACGTCGGCATCCCAGAAGTAGGTGCGCGAGGTGCCCGCCGCCACCTCGCGGTCGCGGTCGGTCACCGGCAGGGTGACGGCGTCGAGCCGCACCCCGCGGTCCCCTCCATCGCGACGGTCGCCCGGGCCCCTGCCGCGGCGCTGCGTATCGGCCGATCCCTCCGTGAGGCCGGTCTCGGGGGTGACCACCTGCGAGTACACCTGGGGCCCGCCGAACCTGTCGCTGCGCTCGAAGATGCCGGGCGGGGGCAGCCCCCTCGGGCCTTCGCGCGTGATCCTCTCCACCCGCTGGCGCAGCGAGTCGTCCACCTCACCGAGAAGGCGGGCGCGCACCGCGAGGTAGCTGGCCAGCGACGCCGCGGCCACCGCGAGCGCCACGGTGATCGCGGTGGCGATGGCCAGCCGGCGGCGGATCGTCATGAGTCGCGCAGCACGTAGCCCACGCCGCGCACGGTGTGGAGGAGGCGCGAGCTGCCGCCCTCCTCGAGCTTGCGCCGCAGGTAGCCCACGTACACGCCGAGCGAGTTCGAGGTGGGGCCGAAGTCGTAGCCCCATACGCGCTCGTGGATGACCGACCGGGTGAGCACCACGCGGGGGTTGCGCATGAAGAGCTCGAGCAGCTGGAACTCGGTGCGGGTGAGCTCGATCTGCCGTCCACCGCGCTCGGCGGCATGCCCCGCCAGGTCGAGCGAGAGGTCGTCGAAGCGCAGGACCGTGGCGTCGTCGCCAGCCTGCGCGCCGGTGCGTCGCAGCAGGGCGCGGAGCCGGGCGAGCAGCTCCTGCAGCGCGAAGGGCTTCACCATGTAGTCGTCGGCGCCTGCGTCGAGCCCCGCCACGCGGTCGCCCACGGCGTCGCGCGCGGTGAGCATGAGCACCGGCGTGGCGTCGCCGGCCGCGCGCAGGCGACGGCACACCTCGATGCCGTCGACGCCCGGCATCATCACGTCGAGCAGCACCGCATCGGGCGCCCGCTCGGCCAGCGAGGCCAGGGCCTCGTCGCCGTCGGCGGCGAGCTCCACCTCGTACCCGGCCAGCGTGAGGGCCCGCCGCACCGCGGTGCGGACGGCCTCCTCATCATCGGCAACGAGGATCCTCACGTCACGAGTGTGCCGAACCGGCCGGGCGCACGTCGGTGGCGGTGCCCCCGGCGCGCGCCCGGCCTGCAATGCGGCCGTCGGTGCGAGCTGCCGTCACGGACCCCAGCCGCCGTGCGGGCCGCCGGGGCCGTGCTCGCCCGGACCGTGCCCTCCCGGGCCGCGGCCGTTGACGATCGCCGTGGCCATTGCCTTGG
Organism: Actinomycetota bacterium; assembly: GCA_005788075.1. GTDB lineage: Bacteria > Actinomycetota > Thermoleophilia > Miltoncostaeales > Miltoncostaeaceae > SYFI01. The sequence continues at coordinate 6,979 of SXZC01000024.1, read as the reverse complement.
CCTGCGCGTCATCGAGCTTCGGGGCGCCGGCCTTCTGGCCCTGGGCCTTCAGCGCCGCCTGCACGGCGTCCACCACGGTGGCGACGTCCACGCCCTTCTCCTTCGCCACATCGGCGGCCGTCTTGCCCGCCTCGCGCGCCTGGTGCCAGGCGTCCTCGGTGATGCCGAGTGACTTCGTGATCGCCTGCTCCACGGCCTCGCGACCCGGGCCGCCCCTGTGGCCGCCCTTCGGGCCCTTCTTGCCGTCCGCGATGTCCTTGGCCACCTGCGTCGCCTGGGCGTCGGTGATGCCCTGGCCGCGCTCGGATGCCTTGATGGTGGCGGAGATCGTGCTGATGAGGTCGTCGCGGCTCATGCCCTTGGCCTCGGCGATCTGGGCGAGGGTCTTGCCCTGTGCCTCCTGCTCGTCGATTTGCTCCTCGGTCAGGCCGATCTTCTTGCCCACCGCGGCCTCGATCGCGTCCATGCCGTGACCGCCGCGGCCGTGGTGGCCACGGTCGCCCGGGCCGTGCATGCCGGGCAGCGGGGCATCCTTGGCGCGCTCGAGCATCGTGTCGGCCTGGTCCTGCGTGATGCGGCCGGCAGCCACCTGCTCCTGCAGGCGCTGCTTCAGGACGTCGGTGAACGCGCCCTTCACCTCGGACGGCGTGATCTGCTCGCCGGTGCGCTGGGACAGCGCGCTCGCGAGGTCGCCGGCCGGGTCGTCCTGGCCGCTGGTCGCGGCGAAGGCGCCGGCGAGCCCGCCGCCCACGAGCACGCCGACGCCGGCGAGCACGGCGATGCGCTTGTTCCTGGTCTTCACGATCATCTCCCGAGGTCGTTCATCAGTGACGCCGCCCATGGTGCGGCGCCGACCTCAGGATGGGACAAGACGAACCTAAGATCCCCATAAGAATGCGCGTCGCCCCGGAACATCGGCTCGGGCCCATCCGGCACGCATCCGGGGCGCTCCGGGGATAGGCGCCGTCAGGCCGCGCCGCCCTCCAGGACGTCGCGCAGGCCCTTCAGGGCCTCCATCTGGCGGTCGACGAGGCGCTCCTCCATGTCGATGGAGGGATCCTCGTGCACGGCATGCGTGCGCCACGCCACACGGCAGCCGGCGTCGGTGGGCACCACCGTGAACGACGCGTGGTGCTCGGCCAGCGGGAGCCCATCGGTCACCGCGTATGAGTAGGTCATGGCGTCGTCGTCGCGGGAGAGGATCTCCTCCACGAGCACAGCGCCGTCGGCGCGCGAGAGCGTGCGCACGTTGCCGTCGAGCGAGCAGTCGATGTAGAGCGGATACCACTTGGGCACTCCGCAGGGATCGGCCACGAGGGCCCATGCCTCGGCGGCCGGCACCGCCACGTCGATCTCCACCCCGAAGTCCGCGCCCATCGCGCTCACCCCCTCGCCGCCCGCGGGCGGCCTCGCCTGCGGGAACTCTCGCGCATCAGCCCGCGGGTGGCCCGCGCGCCGCCATGGGCGTCTTCGGCAGGCCTCCGGTCATCAGCAGCCCGAGCAGCCCGATCACGAACACGATGCCGAGCGCGCCGCGCAGCGACTCGAGCTTGGAGGTCTCGTAGGCATCCACGACGGCGTTCACCTGGTCGGGGGGCAGCCCGGCCTCGACCATTGCCTGGTTCACCTGGTCGGCGGACACCACCTGGATGCCGGTGGCCGTGGCCTGCTTCGCGGCCGCCTGCAGGTTGGCGTCGGCGGCCGGCTGGTTCGCGAGGTTCGCGTTGAACGTGGCGGCGAGGCCGATGAAGAGCACCGATCCGGCCAGCGCCACGCCGAGCGAGCTGCCGAGGTTCTGGCCGGTGCCCTGCAGCCCGCCGAGCTCGCTGCTCCTCGACTCATCCGCCGCCGAGAGGTTGACGTTGGTGATCTGCGACACGGCGAGCCCGAGCCCCACACCGATGACGGCCATCGCGACGGCGAACAGCGTGCCCCGTGCCTCGGGCTGGATCGACCCGATGAGCAGCAGCACGCCGATGGCCGACAGCACGAGGCCGATCTGGATGAGCGTGCGCGGCGAGACCCTCGATGCGAGGCGCGATCCCGCGACGGCCATCACGAAGAGCGCGATCGACATCGGCAGCATGCGAAGGCCCGACTCGAAGGCATCGAGGCCGAGCACGGTCTGCAGGTAGAGCGGGAGGATGAAGAAGACCCCGCCGATGACGAAGTAGAGGGTCATCTGCGATCCCAGCCCGGCGCGCAGGCTGCGGATGCCCAGCAGGTCGGTGCCGAGCAGGGGCTGCCGGCCCGCTGCCACCACGTGGCGCTCCCAGGCGAAGAACGCCCACCCGACCAGCACGCCCACCAGCACGATGGGGATGACCGGCGAGAAGCCCAGCACCTCGAACGGCGGGTCGATGGGGTGAATGATCCCCCAGGTGCTCGACGACACCAGGGCGAGCACGATGAGGATCATCGACGCGGCCGAGAGGATGACCCCCGTCACGTCGAAGCGGCCCGCGATCGCCCTGCGCCCGCCGTCGCGGATGAATGGGGTGAGGGGCAGGATGACCGCCGCGATGATGATGGTCTCGGCGCCGAACACCCAGCGCCAGGAGAACTCGCTGGTCACCCAGCCGCCGATCAGCGGGCCCGCGGCCGCCGCGGCGCCGGCGATGCCGCCGAGGATGCCGAAGGCGATCGCCCGGTCACGCCCCTCGTAGTTGACGGCTGCGAGCGCCGCGATGGCGGGGATCACCAGCACGGCGCCGAGGCCCTCGATCACCGACCAGCCGATGAACAGCACCGCGAAGTCGGGGGCGAGCGCGGTGGTGAGGGATCCGATGCCGTAGACCACGCTGCCGATCACGAACGTGCGCCGCCTGCCCAGGCGGTCGCCGATGCCCGCGCCGGCCAGCATGAAGCCGGCCATCGTGAGGGTGAAGGTGGCGATGGCGAGCTGCATGTTGCTCACGGTCGTGCCGAGGTCGTTCACGACCGTGGTGATCGAGACGTTCATCACGGTCGCATCGATGACCATGACGAACTGGGCCAGGCCCAGCACGATGACGGGAAGCCACTTGCGCACGGCACGAGGCTACGGGATGCCGGCCCCCTCGCGGCCCGCCAGGCCGGGGGGTAGGGGTAGCCCTACGGCCTAGGAGCGCGCGGGAGCGGTGCGACCGCGCAGGCGGCGGTCGCGTGCCCGCATGAGGGCCGGCCGCGCGGCCACGGCGGTCGCGGCCAGCGCCACGCCCACCAGCAGGTATGCCCCGCGCGAGCCGATCCAGTCGGCGGCCAGGCCCCCGAGGGCCGCGCCGGCTGCGAGGCCGGCCATCACGAGCGTGCGACCGGCGACGCCCGCGAGGGCCTGCATCGACCGCGGCACCCGACGCGCGCGCGCGCCCATGAGCGTGGCGGCGCATACGGCGTTGGCCAGCATGAGCGGTGCGTAGGCGAGCGCCGTGCCCATCACGCCGGGGATCACCGCCATCGCGAGCGCGGGCACCACGTAGGCCGCGCAGGCCAGCACGATGATGGTCTCGTCGGCGTGGCGCCGGTCGAGGCGCGTGATGATGGGGGTGGCGAGCATCATGCAGGCCACTCCCGCGGCCAGCACCGCGGCAAGCGCCGTGCCGGACACGCCGAGGTCGTTGCGCAGGTGCGGCACGGCCAGGCTGATGGCGGCGCCCGAGGCGACGCTCCAGGCGATGCCCGTGAGGGTGAGCACCCGCAGGTCGCGCGACAGGAAGAGCAGGCCCAGCCCGCGCCGCAGCGATGGCTTCGGGCCATCCGGCGCGCGCTCGTCGAGGCGCGCGGACGCCGAGACGGCCGCCACGGCGGCCAGCACGAGCGATCCGGCCACGAGCGACATGGCGATGCCGGCGCCCAGCACGAGCGCGAGGCCTGCCACTGCGGGTCCGCCGAAGTAGCCCAGGTTGAAGGCCTGCGCGAGCGCGGCTTGGGCGCGCATCATCTCGTCGCGCGAGGCGACCGTGGCGACGGCGCCGAACATGCCCGCGTCCACGAACACCCGCACCGAACCGATCGCGAATGCCGCCAGGTAGAGCAGCGGTATCGACAGGTCGCCCGAGGCCATGAGCAGCGCGATGCCCACGGCGAGGGCCCCGCCGAGGGCGAGCGCGGTTCCGAGCAGGGGCCTGCGCGCCATCCGGTCACCGGCAAGGCCCGCGGGCGCGGCGAGCAGGAGGAACGGCACGAAGGTCATCGCGAAGCCGATCGCGGCCTGCGACGCCGAGCCGCCCTGCTCGAGGATGAGCCACGGGACGATGACCGTGAGCATCCCCTGCGCGAGCGCGTGGGCTGCCTGCGTGACCAGGATCGCGCGGCCATCGCGTGACCGCAGCAGAGGATTCCTGGTATTCGCGTGCATCTGCCACGACGGTAGGTGGTCGCGGCGCCCGCGTCAATTTGCGCGAGGAGTCACAAGCGCTTGTGATGGTTTGATGGTTATTGGGGGGAGAGTGGCGTTATACATCCTGCATAATGTGCGATTCTAACTTCGTGCAGGGACGCACAAAGTGTCACAAATCGTGTTACAAGCAAACGTGAAAAGGTTGTGAGGATCGCCCCGGATCAGTCGCGCGGGGCGTCACTCCGCACCTTCGCGCCGCCGCCCACGACATCCGAGAGCGCCGCGCCGGCGGCCTCCGCGGGGGTGGACCCCGGTGCCGCGGAGTCGCTGGCGATCACCACCCGGCAGGGGGCGTGGCGCAGCACGTAGTCCACGGTGCGGCCGAAGAGCCGCTCGCCCAGCCGGCGCTTTCGCGCGACGCCCATCATGATCACCTCGGCGTTGGTGCGGCGGGCCTCCTCCACGATCGCCCGTCCGGCCTGGCGACCGTTCACCACGGTGGTGTCCACGGTGGCTCCGTACTCCTCCGCGATCTGCCGCGCGTGCGCGAGCAGTTGCTCGGCGCCGCGCTGCTCGCGCGGCATCTCGGCATCGAGCGGCAGCTCCACGGGCACCTCCACCACGGTGATCGCGTGGATCGTCACGCCGCGGTCGGCGGCCAGCTTGCCCGCCGTGGCCATCATCTCCTCTGACGACTCGGTGGCGACGATGGGCACGAGGATGTTCGTGTACGCCACGTCCACCTCGAGCGCGAGCTCCTGGCGCGCCATGGTGGTGGTCTGCGTCCACGGCACGCCGATGCGCCAGCGGTATGCGATGTACATCAGGAACCCGAAGGCCATCCAGGCGATGCCCACCCAGCGCGCGTCGGGCCGCAGGATGAGCACGGCGATGAGCGCGCCGCCGGTGCCAAGCACGCCGAAGACCGCGAAGAGCGGGATGCTGCGTCCGCGGAACGACACGTTGGGCCGGCCGCGGTACGGGCGTCGCATCTCGGGCCGCTTCCAGCGCATCCAGATGATGGCCAGGTGGGCGATGCTGAACGACAGCATCGCGCCGAAGGCATAGAGGTTCGAGAGGAAGTCGGCCTGGCCCGGGATCATCACCAGGGCGGCGATGGCGCAGAAGATGACGATGGCCACCGCAGGCGTGTTGAACCGCGGATGCAATCGCCGGATCGCCGATGGCAGCTGGCGGTGATAGCCCATGGCGTACGTGAGGCGCGACACCCCGATGACGCCGGCGTTGGTGGCGATGATCAGGATCGTCGCGGCGAGGATGCCCACGAAGCCCTCGACCAGGGCCTGCCAGATGCCCGTGAGGCCGAACTGGCTCACGATGCCCAGGATCGGGTCGCCGGCGTAGGTGGTGCCGAGCTCCGTCGCGTAGCTGCCGTCCGGCTGCTGGGTGACGGGCAGGGCCGACAGCGCGACGATGGGGATGAGCGCGTACATCACCAGCACCGTCACCACCGTGGCGCGGATGGAGGCGGGGATGGTGCGCTCGGGCACCTGGGCCTCCTCGGCCATGTTCGAGATGGTCTCGATGCCCGTGTAGGCGATCATCGCGAGGGTCACGCCGATGATCACGTTGGTCCACGTGGGCGCGACGCCCCACACGATGTTGTCCCACACCTGCGTGGGCGAGAACACCACGAAGAGGCCCACGATCACCAGCAGCACCTGCGTGCCGAGGTCGAGCAGCGCGAGGCCGATGTTGAGCTTCGCCGCCTCCTTGATCCCGACGATGTTGAGCACGGCGATGAGCGCCACCACGCCGATGCCCACGATCACGTCCCATGGGTTGGTGCGCAGCGGCTCCCAGAACACGCCGAGGTAGTGGGGCACGAAGAACGCCGAGATGGCGATCGTGATGATGTAGTTGAGCATCTGGCCCCAGGCCGCCCCGAAGGCCGCGCCCTCGTTGAACGCCTGGCGCGCGAATGACGATGAGCCCCCGGCCTCGGGGAACATCGCGGTGCCCTCGGTGTACGTGACTGCCGTGGCCGCGAAGATGAGGCCGGCGAAGAGGAACACCAGGGGGGTGAGGCCCAGCGCGTACGCCGCCACGAGGCCCAGCGCGTAGTAGATGGATGAGCCGACGTTCCCGTATGCCGTGGCCCACAGCCCGGGAACCCCGACGACGCGCTCCATCCGCTCGCGCCTGCGGCGCCGGATGGCCACTTTCTACCTCTGCCTCATTCGGCGCGGCATCGTACTCCCGTGCGGGTAGCATCGCGATGCGGGCTCCCGCCGGGGGCCGCGGACACGGGGAGCACAGGGCCAGTGGCACTCATCGAGGGCGTCGACGTCGTTTTCTACGGCGTGTGCAACATGGATCGGGCCATCGCGTTCTACGAGGGCGTGCTCGGGCTCGAGCTGAGCCAGCGCGCGGGCAACGACTGGGCGCAGTTCTCGGTGGGGGGCACCGAGGTGGGGCTGTTCGGCGAGCTCGCGACCTCCCCGCACCAGGGTGGCGCGACCGTGACGTTCCGCGTGGCCGACATGCGCGCACTCGAGGCCGCCCTCGACGCAGCCGGAGCCAAGAAGGACCCCGTCGAGGACATGGGCGGCGCGCTGTCCATGGAGTTTCTCGACCCCGACGGCAACCGCCTGGTGGCCGTCGAGTTCACGTCCTAGGCGCCTAGGCGGCCTCGCCGGG
>SXZC01000023.1 GCA_005788075.1 Actinomycetota bacterium | reverse complement strand
TGCGGCGCGTGGCAGAGGCCGACGCCGACGCGCTCGAGAAGCGCCGCGCCGCCGGAGCGCGGTGGCTGACGCGCATCAGCATGAAACAGGGCGCCGGCACGAAGCCGTGACGCCCTTGGCACGAATGGGTGCTGAGTCGTAAAAGCGTGGTGTGCCACGTTTTGTGCCACGATGACCATATGCCCGAGAAGATCGTGAGGGCGCGCCTCGATGATCAGTCGCGCCTGGCCCTGCGGATGCTCGTGCGAAGCGGCATGACCGAGTCGGAGGCCGTGCGCACCGCGCTGGTGGAGGCGTGGGCAGCGCGCGACACCGAGGAGGCCCTGCGCGCGGAGTGCGAGCGCCTCATGCAGGACAAGGAAGCCATGGCGCGCGAGATGGCCGAGTTCCGTGAATGGGAGGAGATCACCGCGCGGTGGCCGGACTGAGGCGGGGCGACATCCACGCCGCGCGATTCGGACGCCCCGACGGGCGCGCGCAGGCCGGAGCGCGGCCGGCCCTCGTGCTGCAGGCGGAGGGCATGGCCGGATGGTCCACCGTGATCGTGGCGCCGTTGTCCGCGTCGGCACGGCACTCGGTGTTCCGGCCGATGGTCGAACTGAAGGGCACCGAGACCCGTGTGCTGCTCGAGAGCATGCGGGCGCTCGACCGCGGGCGCATCGGACGGAAGATCGGCTCGCTGAGCGCCGACGAGATGGTCGACGTCAACGCCGCGATGAAGAAGGTGCTGGGGCTTACGTAGCCCTACGCCAGCAGGGTGCGGCTCAGGCGCCGCACGGGCACCCAGAAGAGCACGGCGGCGAAGCCGCTGAGCACCACCACATGGCCCAGGGTGACCCACCCGACATCACCCATCACCAGCTCGCGCGTGGCGGCCACCAGGTGGCTGAGCGGCAGGCACCAGCCGATCACCTGCGCCCACTCGGGCAGCGCGGTGAACGGGAAGAAGATGCCGCCGAACAGGAACATGGGCGTCATCACGCCGGTCCAGAAGATGTTGAAGTGCTCGATGTTCGAGGTGAACGAGGTGTAGGTCATGCCGAGCACCCCGAAGGTGAGGGCGCCGATCACGAACACCAACGGGCAGAGCAGCGCCCACCAGCTCTCGATGAGCCCGAACGGCGCCATCACCACGAGGAACACCACCCCGTAGATCGTGCCGCGGGTGGCGCCCCACATGTATTCGCCCACCACCACGTCGCCCACCGAGAGGGGCGTGGTGACCGCCGCCTCGAACACCCGGCGCACGTGGATGCGCACGAAGGCGTTGTAGGACGTCTCGAGGATCGCCCCGAACATCACGGCGCTCGCGGCGATGCCCGGCGCGATGAACACCACGTACGACACGCCGTCCACCGAGGTGAGGTAGGCGCCGAGGCCGAGGCCCATGATGGCCAGGTAGGCGATGGCCTCCACGAAGCGCGGGCCGAGCGTGGTGAGGATGGTCTTGCGGCCGACGGTGGCGTTGCGGGCCCAGAACCGGGCGGCGCCGCGCAGCGAGAGCGGCTGGGAGGTGGCGCTCAGCCCAGGCCCTCGAGGGCCTCGCGGAAGTCGTCGGCCAGGCCGGTGTGGCCGTGGGCCAGCGCGGCGTCGATGCCGGCCAGGTAGGCGTCGGCCGCGCCATCGACATCACCGGTGGCGGCCAGGCACTCGGCCAGGTGGCCGTAGGCCGCGCCCTCGTCGGTGGCCATGTCGAGGTAGGCGCGGTACTGCGGCACGGCGTCGTCCCAGCGCTCGGCCTGGCGCAGGGCCACGGCCAGGCCGTAGCGCGCGCGGGGCTCGTCGGGGTTCTCGGCCACGAGGTCCGAGAACCAGGCGATGCGGTCGATGGCCACCGGCTAGGCGGCGTGCAAGCGATCGAACACCAGGGTCACCGCTTGATCCTGCGCCCGAAGGGCAGCTGCATGCGCCGCGATCACCTGATCGGCATCGAGGCCGCGAGTTCCCACGAAGCGGCGCAGCAAGGCCGTGTCCACATCGTCCGCATCCAGCACCTCGATGCCCACGATGCGGTCGCGATCGTCCACGTGGAGAAACAACTGGTCGGCCGCGCTGTCGATGACCCAGTTGTCGTCACAGTGCGGCGGATCGACGACGTCGATGTACATCGCATGCGCCTCGCTGTCGTATACCGCCCTCATCGCATTCGCCCCCTCTCCCCGTGGACGGTGACGACCAGATCACGTGCATCCGTGGCGAGCACTACGACAGCCCGCTCGCCATCGATGACCCCGACGGCCTTGATCTTGCCCCTCGACGTGATGGATATCCAGCCGTCATCCGACGTGAGGAGGTCGACGACCTGCTGCTGTGACCAGCGCTTGGCGCGCATTTGATTGAGGGCGTGGCGGGTAAAGCGCACGACCGGATGCTCGAGCGCGAGACGTCAAGCGTGGCATGCCGGCTGGGCCAACATGTGCGCGCCTGCGTGACAGCGCTTCGGTTACGTGCCTGGCACCGGGGTTCTGGCGGCTTGTGCGCTTTCGTCACGAGAATGTCACAAATGGCACTTGGGGGACCCTTGAGATCCCGCTTGCCATGAGGCAATCCGCACTATGGTGCGCTTGTGCATGACCGTTGTTAGGGTGGTTTTGTTACGCCCGGTGGTACACCCCTCCCGGGCACTGCATCAACCACTGAGAGGCCGGTCCACTTGGACCTGTACACCTGGCTTCCACTCCTGATCTACATCATCCTCGGCGGCGGCGTCGCCGTGGCGCTGTTCACGTTGTCGACCATCGGGCGCAAGCGCCCGAACGCGACGAAGGAGCTGCCGTTCGAGAGCGGCATCCTCACCGTGCAGCCGGTGCGGCAGCGGTTCTCGATCGACTTCTATCTCACGGCCATGCTCTTCATCGTGTTCGACATCGAGCTGGCCTTCCTGTACCCGCTCGCCGTTGTACTGCAGGACTTCGGCGCCGTGGCGGTGGTCGAGCTCGTGGTGTTCATGACCATCCTCACGGCCGCACTCGCATACATCTGGAGGAAGAGGGCACTCGAATGGCGTTGATCCCGCCTCCCGGCGCGCCCATCCGCCGCGCGCCCCGCACCGACGACCAGATCGACTGGGACCTTCGCGACCCGCTCACCGCCGAGGTGAGCAAGGGCCTGCTCACCACCACGGTGGAGAAGGCCATCGCCTGGACCCAGACCTCGGCCATCTGGCCGGCCACCTTCGGCCTGGCCTGCTGCTCGATCGAGATGATGCACACGCTCAGCCCGCGACTCGACATGGGCCGCTTCGGCGCCGAGTACTTCCGCGGCACGCCCCGGCAGAGCGACCTCATGATCGTGGCCGGGCGGCTCACGCAGAAGATGGCGCCGGTGGTGCGCCACATCTACGACCAGATGCTCGAGCCCAAGTGGGT
>SXZC01000217.1 GCA_005788075.1 Actinomycetota bacterium | reverse complement strand
GAGCGTGCCCTCGTCGGTGCGCCACGGGAACGGCTCGCCGGTGTACTTCTCCGACAGCCGGTCCATGGCCTTGAGCGCCACCGCGCCGGTGCGGGTCTCCACCACGTGCCCCCGGATCTGCGCGGTGCGGTACGGGTTGTCGTGGTCGGTGATCGAGATGGCCACGCGGCCGTCGGCAGCCAGGTTGCGGGCCTTCCGCGACGCCGGCGAGCCCGTGAAGATGATCACGCGGTCGCCCTCCACCCCACCCCACATCGCCACTGAATGGGGCGACCCGTCAGGCATGAGCGTGGCCACGTGCACGTAGTTGGGCCCCTCCAGCAGGGCACGTACCTGATCATCCACCGGACGGCTCCTTCAGGTTCACCTGCGCCGAGTTTGCCAGCAGGGCTCCAGCGGCGGCGTACCAGAGCTCGTTCAGTGCGATGGTTCCGGCGGCTGGCCCCATGGGCGTGCCCGCGTAGGCCGCATAGAGCGCATCGGCCCACTGGCGCTGCCACAGGGCGTAGCCGAGATTGGCGCCCGCGGGCTGGAGGGCCGATGCCACCCACCGCACGGTCTCCGCCGACTGCAGCACCGAGCTCGCGAGCAGGGTCGGCGCCTGCACGGCCGGTGGATCCTCCCCGAGGCCGAAGCCCTGCATGCCGAAGCTCGCCCCGCTCACCACTGAGGCACCGAGCACGTAGTAGGTGGTGGCGCGTGCTGCCTGGATGATCTCGTCCTGCACCGAGTTCTCGTCCCTGGGGATGCCCGAGGCGGTGTCGGACGCCACCGTGAGCGCCGGGACGATGTCGTTGGGGCCGCCCTTGGCGTCAAGCGATCCGTACGACACGGTCACGTAGTAGTCGCGATTGGCATCCCCGGCACGCGCGAGGAAGTTGGTGTAACCCGAGAGGAACGTCGCCGTTGATGCCGGCGTGCCCTGCCCCCCGCCGGGCGAGGCCCGCACCATCGCCACGGCATCCGGGCCGAAGCGCCGCAGGCTCGCCTCGATGTCGCCGAGCACGGCGGCGGCGCGCTCGAGCTCGGGACCGTTCCAGGTACTGCCCGTCCCGAGCGCGCTGACATAGGCCGTGAGCACCGCCTCGGAGTAGGCGTACCAGCCGAGCGCCATGGGGAGTGCCAGCTGCTGGCCGCGCGTGAGCCCGTTGGGGTCCGACTGCGCCCGCATCTCGCGCTCCGCCACGGCGAGGAGGGTCTTCGACTCGTCGAGCAGCGCCTGGCGAGCCGCGGCCACGCCCTTGATGCGGGCGAGGGCGCGGCTCGCGCCCGCGGCGAGCGCGCGCTTCACCTCGTAGGTGCCATGCACCGCGAGGCCGTAGGCCAAGCCGATGCGGCCCGCCGCCAGCGCCGCCTCGGCACTCTCCACCTCGGGCGCGAGCGCCTGGCGGTCCTGCTGCGACAGCAGGTTGGACCCGGCTGCGAACTCACGCCGCAGGGCCACCACGGCCGCGCGGGTGGTGCGCGTGGCCACCGCACGGGCACGGGAAGTGATGGTCGGCCTGGCCTTCGGCGGATCGATGACCGTCTTCCCCGTGAACGCGGCGTAGGCCTCGGCCACGCTGCGCACCACGCGCACCTCGATGCCGAGCGACCGGCCGAGCGCGGGCAGGCTCACGTCCCTTCCCGACGCGGGATCGAACTCCCGGCGGTTGCCCCACGGCACGAGCACCAGCTCGTAGCCCGCCTTCTTCGCGGCGCGCACCTTGGCGGGGACTTGGGCCACCGTGCCCACGGTGCCGTCGGGGCTGATCGTGCCGGTCATCGCCACCTTCGGCTTCACCGTGGCCCCTGTGATGGCGGCCATGGTGCCCACGGTGAGCGCGGCGCCACCCGAGGGGCCGTCGATGGCACCGGTGATGTCGTAGCGCAGGTCCGCGGCCGACTGGTCGGCGCCCGTGAGCAGGGTCCCGACGGCCGCGGCGCTCGCGGTGGCCGCGAGCCACTGCGTCCCGGCCTTCTTCGCCTGCACGTCCTCGAGGTTCATCGAGAAGCCGGGGTCGCCCTCGGTACCCACGGCGATCGTGGCCGGCTCGATGCCGGCGGCGGGCGTGCCATCGGGATTGCTGCCGGCCCACAGCACGGGGAAGGTGAGCTCCCGCGGCGTGATCGACGTGGTGGCCGACGACCCGCACCCGGTCACCACGATCGCGAGCACGACCAGGCACGACGACGCTGCGGCGATGGCGCGGGGAGGTCGCACGCGGCTGAGTGTAGCCGCGTCGCCCCATGTAGATTCAGGCCATGAAGCGGCCTCCCGCCACACCCCCCCGGCGCGCCGTGGCCCTGGGTGCATGCGCCCTGCTGGCCACCGGGGCCGCGCTCATCGGCGCCGGCTGCGGCGGAGGCGGTGGCGACCCCACCGGCTCGTGGTGGCAGGTGCCACCGACGTCCATCACCTTCCCCGTGCCATGGGCGGGCACGGGCCCCGGCGGCTCGCCGGTGCAGGGCATCGAGCCCGCGGGCATCCGGGTGCGTGCCACTGATGAGCCATCGTTCTCGGTGAACCTCGAGGACATCAAGGCGAAGGGCGCGGGCGCCCAGTGGCAGGCGTCCACCGCTGCGGCGGCCACGGTGGCCACGCTCTTCACCGGTGCCGACCCGTCCACGCTCAGCATCGGATACGAGATCACCGGGCCGATCGATGGTCCCTCCGGCGGTGCCGCGCTCACCCTCGGGACGGTGGCGGCGATCCGCGGCGACGCGGTGAAGCCGAAGGTGCTCATGACCGGCACCATCGCCCCGGACGGCACGATCGGCAAGGTGGGGCTCGTGCCGCAGAAGGTGCGGGCGGCGGCGCGCGAGGGCTACCGGCTCTTC
>SXZC01000216.1 GCA_005788075.1 Actinomycetota bacterium | reverse complement strand
CGGCCCGCCCGGCGCCACGCGGGCACCCGGGCCCGACGCGCCACCGGCGCCCCCGGGATCTCCCAGCAGGGGCGCCGCCACGCGCTCGATCACCGGTGGCGGCGCGGTGGGGGCGTCGAACCCCGTGGCCACCCATGTGCCGAGCGCCCCGAACACCAGCGCCAGCACGAGGGCGAGCCCCACGTGCTCGACCGTCGCCTGCCCCGAAGACCACCGCGTATCCGCCAGCCCGACCATGCCGCGACGCTATGGCCGGCCGGCGCGCCGGTGTGTGCCCGCTCGTCACGCCTCGCGCCCGCGCCTGCGACAACCTGCGGCGCTACCCTTGGCGCATGTCGATCTTCCGTTCGGTCACGAGCACGGCGGGCCGCGTGGCCCACGACATGCGCGGATCCGTGCACCGCGCGCGCCTCGAGGGTGAGAAGCGTGTGCTCGAGCGCCGTCACCGCCAGGCGCTGGCTGCACTCGGCGCGCGGGCGTACGCGCTGTCGCAGGAGGGCGCGCTCACGGCCGATGCGCTGGCCCCCGAGATCGCCGAGGTGGAAGCCCGCATGGCCGATGTCCGGGCCGCCCGCGAGGTGCAGGCCGAGGAGGACACCGCGCACGACGCGGTGGCCGCTTTCCCCATGCTCGCGGAGGATCAGGCGAACTGATCATCGGCCGCGGGCGGGGCCCTTCGGCATCGGCGCGCGAATTCCTTCCGTCGGCGGTATGCTGCCCTCCCCGCCGGAGTGGCGGGTCCACGCGAGGAGCAGCTCGTGCGCACGGAGTCCGATCTCCAGCATCACCATCCTTCCGATGTTCCCGGTTGCCACCGGTGCGGACTCCCCCTGCTCGAGTCGGCCACCTTCTGCCCCTACTGCGAGCGCTCCATCCATGAGGGGCGCGTGGCGCGCCTCGTGCACTGGCGCCCCGCGCACGCGGGCGAGGTGCGGCGACCCGTCGTCACCGAGACGCGCCTCCTGGCGGCCGGCTTCGTGCTGTTCGCCATCGTCGCGGCCGCCAGCCTGGTCGCCGCGCTCGCGATCTAGCCACCGAGGGAATCCTTCCCCTGACCCGCGCCATGCGCGCGGGAGGAGACCACATGCCGCAGCCCGCCGATGATGCCGATCTCCTCCACGTGGGTGATGAGGTGACCGGGACGTTCCGCTGCGCCGAGTGCGACCTGCTCGTCCATTCGCCGACCGAGAACGACGGCGTGCTCGTGCTGCCGGCCTGCCCGCTCTGCCACTCCGAGTCCTGGCGGCGCGTCGGCTAGGACGCGCCGGGGGCGCTAGGCGACGAGGTCCTCCACGTCCATCACCGTCATGGTGTCGAACGTGGCGCTTCCCCGGGCCGAGAGCTCGGCCACGATGTCCGCGGCGGCCATCTCGTCCTCGGCCTCGATGATGCTCATGAAGTCGTAGTAGCCCAGCAGCGCCCACTGCTGCAGCACGCGCCCGCCGAGGTCCTCGATCTCGCGGTTCACCTCGAGCAGGCGCTCGGGGGTGTGGCGAAGGGTCAGCATTCCCTGCGGGCTGAGCGTCGCGAAGAGGATGAACGTCTTCATGGCTTTGGCGAGTCTAGCCGCCGCGACCGGGAAGCCATGCCCATGACTCCCCGCCGGGCCCGTCGCCCGGCTGCGGATGGAGGATGCGCGCCATCACCTCGGCCCCGTCCACCAGACGCGGCCCCGGCCGGCTGAACAGGCCCGAGGCGTCCACGGCCACCACGCGCGCCGGGATGTCGGGCACGTCCCCGGCAAGGTCGAGCACCTCGGCCAGCGACAGCCCGCACGGCATGAGCACCACGACATCGGGCCGCGCAGCCGCCACGTCGTCCCACGTGGCGCGCGCCGAGCGCTCGCCCGCGGCCACCAGCACCTCCACTCCCCCCGCGGCGGCCACCTGGTCGGGCACCCAGTGACCCGCCGACCATGGCGGGTCGATCCATTCCACGGCGGCCACCCTCACGGGCGGGCGCCCGGCCACCCGTTCGCGCACGGCGTCGAGCCGCGCGTGCAGCGAGGCCACGAGGGCCGCGCCCGCATCGGGCACGCCGGCGGCATCGGCCACGTCCTGCACCGATGCGATCACCTCGTCGAGCCGGCCCGGGGCGAGCGACAGCACCTCGGCCGGCGGATCGACGTCGCGCACCGCCGCCAGCACGGCGCCCTCGGCCACGGCGCACACATCGCACAGCGACTGGGTGATCACCAGGTCGGGCGCGAGGCGCGCGAGCAGCGCGGCATCCACCTCGTAGAGGGCCTCGCCGGAACGGGCGGCATCGGTGACCGCGGCATCCACCTGGGCCTGGGTCACGACATCTGCGGGCAGGCGGCTCGAGGTGACGGCGGGGACGTCCTCGATGCCCGGCGGGAAGTCGCACTCGTGGCTGCGGGCCACGAGGCGATCGCGGAGCCCGAGCGCACACACGGTCTCGGTGACCGACGGCAGCAGCGACGCGATGCGCGCGGCCATCAGGCGACTCCCGCCCGTCGTCGTCCGGTCCACGCCCACGTGACCACGGCCACGAGCCCGGCGATGGCCAGCAGCGCGCCGCCCACGAGGGCCATCCAGCCCCCGGGACCGACAACGCTCTCGATGCGCGGCACCACGTAGCCCTCCAGCGGTATCCCGGCGGCTGCCTCGGTGACCTGCTCGGCGAGCTCATCGGGCCGCGTCACCAGCCATGAGAGGGCGTTGATGGAGACGATCGTGATCACCACGCCCGCGACCAGCGCCACGAGCCCCGCCGCCCGTCCACGGCCCGAGGCGACGGCGAAGGCCATAAGGAGCGCGCCCACGGCGGCCGCCACGAGCACGGTCACCCCCTGCCACAGCGAGAGACCCCCCTCCACCACCACGAGACGGCCGTTCACGATCAATCGCCCCCACTCCAGGCTCGCGCCGATGATGGCCAGCACGCACAGCGCGAGACCGCCTGCCATCAGCATCATGCGGCTGCGGGCGCCGCCGAATCGCGTACCGCTCGCATCGCTCACGTGGCTATCCTGCCCTTCACATCGCCAACCGGCCCCGCAAAGGACACCAGATGCAGCGCGACAGCGACCCCACGCCCAACGAGCTCCAGCGAGCGCTCTTCGAGTACGAGCCCAGCGACCTCGAGCAGGCGCTCATCGACTGGACGAAGGACCACTGGCCGATGGCCGCGCGCGCCATGGTCTACAACAAGGCCGAGGCCGACAACATGGTGTCGGGCGTGAACGGGGTGCGCAGCGACGAGGGCCAGCTCGTGATGTCCGTGGCCGCACGCGTGGCCATCTCTGAGCGCGAGCTGCTCATCCGCGGCCTCGCGGCGATCCTGCCGCAGTGGCTCGAGCAGACCTACGGGCTCACCCCCAAGCGCTAGCCGCACGCGCAGGGGCGGCGGCCTACTCCTTGGGCTCCACGGGGTAGTCCGCCGCCACCCAGGCGTCGAACCCCCCGACCAGCACCCCAACCCGCGTGTAGCCCTTGTCGAAGGCCGTGAGGGCGATCTTCATGCTCGTGGCCTCGCCCGGCCGGTCGCAGTAGAAGACGATCTCCTTGTCGGTGGGCAGGGAGTCGATCTCGGACGTGAACGACATCGGGTCGATGCGCGTAGCGCCCTTGATCTTCGTCTCGGCCTCGCGCCACGAGAACTCGCGGCAATCGACCGGTTGCACCTTGTCGCCCATGCGCAGCGAGGCGAAGAGGTCCTGCGGCTGCCACTGCGCGATGTCATCCCATGCCACGGAAGGGCCCTCCTCGGGTCAGCGGTCAGTCGCGGGTATTGCCCCACGCGTCGTCATGCACCAGCGACTTCCACCCACGGTACGTGCGCTTGAGCGCTGGCGGAAGGCCCTCGGGGAACGATTCCGGGTAGCCCAGGGGGGTCACGAGCACCGGGTCGACGTCATCCGGCAGGCCCACGATCTGCCGCAGGCGATCCTTCTCGAACCTCTGGAAGGCCGACGTGGGCACGGTGCCGAGGCCCTCGGCGCGCGCCGCCACGAACAGGTTCTCCATGGCGAAGGCCACCGACAGGAGGTCATCCACGTAGCCGCCCTCCGCCATGGCCTCGGGATAGTTGTTGCGCGGCACGAGCAGCCCCAGCACCCATACCGGCGCGATGCGGTATGTCGGTAGGATCTGCTCGGCGTACTCGATGCACTGGGCCTCGTGCTCCTCGGGCGTGGCGTCGCGCATCGGGCGCATGGCAGCGAAGTACTTCGCGCCGCCCGCGATGATGAGATCGGCGATCTCACGTCGCTTGGCCTCGTCGCGCACCACGAGCAGGCCCCAGGCCTGCGATCCGCTGCCGGTCGGGGCGGACAGCGCCGCGCGCAGCACCTTGTCGAGCACCTCATCGGACACCGGCGTGTCGGTGTAAGTGCGCACGGCCTTGCGCTTGCGAATTGCCTCGAAGACATCCATGTCAACGATCCTCCAACTCGGGGACGGCAGAAGGATACGGGGCGGAGCGCCCCGTGGTGAGCCCTACGAGATGAGTGCGAGCACGCGTTCCGCGTCGCCCGCGGGCTTCACCTTGTAGTCGGCGTGCTGCAGCACTCCGTCGGGCCCCACGATGAAGGTGCTGCGCTCCACGCCCATGTACGTGCGGCCGTACATCGACTTCTCCACCCACACGCCGTAGGCCTCGAGCACCTCGTGTGACTCATCCGAGAGCAGCGGGAACGTGAGGCCCTCCTTCTCGCGGAACTTCACGAGCTGCTTCACCGGGTCGGGGCTGATCATCAGCACGGTGGCATCGATCTTCGCAAACGACGCCAGGGCGTCGCGAAACCCGCATGCCTGCTGGGTGCAACCCGAGGTCATCGCCTTGGGGTAGAAGACGAGCACCACCGGGGCACCGCGCAGGGCGAAGAGGCTGATGTCGTCGCCACCATCGGACGGCAGGGTGAAGTCGGGCGCTGGCTGGCCGGGTTCGAGTCGAGGCATGGCCGCGACGCTACGCCACGCCCGAGGGGTTTCCCACCACGAACGGATACCGCCCGCGGTCGTGCGGCCATCGGCGCGGGATGCGCTGCGGGTACAAGCCGGGAGCGCGGAAATTGGACATGGGTATGAGGACCCTCCACGGGGACCGCCGTACCGTCACGGCCATGAGCACGGTGACCGCATACGAGGTGGCGATGGCCCTCGAGCGCGCCGACGCGTCGGCGCGCGTGCTCGGCGCGCGTGCGCTTGCCGCCCGCCATGGCCCCGGCCCCGCCGCGGCCTTCTCCGCGCTCGCCGTGGCCGGTCCGGAAGGCCTCGTGCCCCCGGTGGG
>SXZC01000215.1 GCA_005788075.1 Actinomycetota bacterium | reverse complement strand
CGTGCCGGAGTAGTCGAACTCACCGGCCTGTCCGATGACGATCGGTCCGCTTCCCAGCACCATGATCGTGCGGATGTCCTCGCGCCGGGGCATCAGGCAGCCACCCGATCGCGGAAGGCACGGAACAGGTACGTGGCGTCGTGGGGCCCGGGCCTTGCCTCGGGGTGGTACTGCACCGAGGCGGCCATGAGGTCGTGCGCGGCGATGCCCTCCACGCTGCCGTCGAACAGGCTCGTGCGCGTCACCTCCACACCGTCGGGAAGCGAATCGGCAACCACCGCATAGCCGTGGTTCTGCACCGTGATCTCCACCACGCCGTCCTCGGCGCGCTGCACGGGATGGTTCGCGCCGCGGTGCCCGAAGGGCAGCTTCTCCGTGCGCAGGCCGAGCGCGTGCGACAGCAGTTGGTGACCGAGGCAGATGCCGAACACCGGCACCTTCCCGAGCACGCCGGACAGCGCGTCGATCACCGGCACGCACGCCGCCGGGTCGCCGGGGCCGTTGCTGATGAACACCCCGTCGGGGCCGAGCGCGAGGATCTCATCGGCCGTCGTGCCGGCGGGAACCACCTGCACGCGCATCCCGGACCCCGCGAGGCCGTTCAGGATGCCCTGCTTCATGCCGCAGTCGACCGCCACGATGGTCGGCCCATCGTCGCCGAGCGCGCGCCGCTCGCCCGCGGCCTCGAACGAGAGATCGCGCCCATCGAGGTGCGGGTGGTCGCGCACCAGGGCGAGCAGCTCCTCGGCGCCCAGCTCGGTGCTCACCCCGCCCCGCATGGCGCCGTTGTCGCGAAGGTGGCGCACGAGGCGCCGCGTGTCGGCGTCCTCCACGGCCACCACGCCCTGCGCGGCCAGCCATGAGCGGAAGCCCACCGGCCCGGCCACCCCGGGCGCGTCGCCGATGCGCGTGGCGATGACCGCGCCGGGCCAGACGCGCCCGCTCTCGAGCGCCTGGTCGCCGGTGCCGTAGTTGCCGATCATCGGCGCGCTGAAGGTGAGGATCTGGCCGAGGTATGACGGATCGGTGACGGCCTCCTGGTAGCCGTTCATCCCGGTGGTGAACACCATCTCGCCGAGCGCCGTGCCCGGCGCCCCGACGGAGCGGCACGGCAGCACCATGCCGTCCTCGAGCACGATCAGCGCGTCGCTCATCGCACCAGCGCCGAAATCGCCTTGAACTCCGGCCCACCGGCCTGCCCGAGCATCTCGAACAGCACCATCTCGGCCGACGTGACATGCGCACCCGCCCGGGCTGCCTTGTCGAGCCCGGCCTGCCTGTTCGCCGGCGTGCGCGAGCTCACGGCGTCGGCGGCCACATGCACCGAGGCGCCGCGCGAGAGCAGGTCGTGCACCGTCTGGTTGACGCACACGTGCGACTCCACCCCGCAGACCACCCAGGTGTCGCACCGGGCGGCGTCGTAGGCGTCCTCGAACCCCTCCACCCCACACGCCGAGAACCGCGTCTTCTCGATGATCGGGGTGCCCTCGGGCAGGCGATCGGCAATCGCCTGCACCGTGTGCCCGAGGCCCTTGGGGTACTGCTCGGTGACGATCACGGGGCGTCCCATCACGCCGAAGCCCTCGGCGAGCAGGCCGCAGTTCGCAACCACCTCGTCGCATCCGTCGATCACCGGCGCGAAGGCGTCCTGCACGTCGATGATGACCAGGCCCGCGTCCTCACGTGCGGCGAGGGCCGGATGGCGATTGCTCATGAATCCCTCCGGTAGACGTCCTGGCCGCCGGCCAGGGTCATGACGATGCGGCCCGTGAGGGACATGCCCTCGAAGGCCGCGTTGCTGGACTTGCTGGCATAGGGCCGCTCCCCCACCGTGTCGGTGGCCTGCAGGTCCACCAGCGCGAGGTTCGCCTGCGCGCCGTCGGCCAGCGTGGGCACGGGCAGTCCGAAGATCTCGGCCGGCCTCGAGCTCATCCTGAGGATGAGGTCCTCGAGCGACATCCGGCCGCCGAGGACCAGCTCGGTGTTGCACGCGGCGAAGGCGGTCTCCAAGCCGATCACGCCGAATGGCGCCTCGGCGAAGGGGCTCTCCTTCTCGTCCCCCGGGTGCGGTGCGTGGTCGGTGGCGATCACGTCGATGGTGCCGTCCACCAGCGCCTCGATGAGCGCCTGGCGATCGTCCTCGCTGCGAAGCGGCGGGTTCATCTTGAACCGGGCGGGGTCGGGGTCGTCCCCTACCACCGCATCGGTGAGCAGCAGGTGGTGGGGCGTCACCTCGGCCGTCACCTGCACGCCGCGCTCCTTCGCCCGACGGATCTCGTCCACCGTCTCGCGCGCGGACACGTGGCAGATGTGGATGCGGCCGTCCTCGTAGCCGGCCAGCGCGCAGTCGCGCGCCACCTGCACGGCCTCCGACACGCCGGGGATGCCGGCCAGCCCGATGCGCGCGGACACGGTGCCCTCGTGCATCACCCCGGGTCCGGAGAGGCTCATGTCCTCCTCGTGCAGCGTGAAGAGCAGTCCGGTGGCCCGCTGGTACTGCAGCGCCCTGCGCATCACCAGCGCACTCCCCACGGGCACGCCGTCGTCCGATAGCGCTGCGGCGCCGGCCTCAGCCAGGTCGCCGTGCTCGGTGAGCGACTCGCCCTGCTGGCCCACGGTGATTGCGGGGATGAAGCCCGTGGGCACCACGGCCTCGCGCGACGCCCGCTCGAGCAGCGAACCGAGGATGCTCGGGTTGTCGGTGGGCGGCTGGGTGTTGGGCATCGCGAGAACCGTCACCACGCCTCCTGCGGCTGCGCTCGCGGTGCCGGTGGCGATGTCCTCGGCATGCTCCTTGCCCGGGGTGCGCAGGTGCACGTGCACGTCCACGATGCCGGGGATCACCGTGAGCCCAGCGCCGTCCACCACCTCCAGGCCCGCTGGGTCGCCGCCGACCACCCCATCGCGGATCACCAGGTCTCCGGTGCGGTCGATGCCCGCGGCGGGGTCGAGGATGCGCGCGCCGCGGATCACGACGTTCGCCGGCGCGCCCGGGCGCTGCGGCAGGCGCACGCGCGGGTTCGGGGCCACGATGCTCATGCGGCCTCCAGGGCCACGGCGCCCTCGTCCTCGCCCGGCTCGCTCGCCGCCTCCGTCAACACGTCGTAGAGCACCGCCATCCGCACCACCAGTCCGTTCGCCGCCTGGGCCTCGATGAGTGAATCCGGGTCGTCCACGACGGCCCCGCTGATCTCGACCCCGCGGTTGACGGGGCCCGCATGCATAACGCGCTGCCCGGGGCGCAGGCGCGCGTGGTTCACCTGGTACATCCGTGCGTACTCCTCGAGCGAGGGCACGAAGCCCCCCGCGCCCATGCGCTCGAGCTGCATGCGCAGCACGTACACGATGTCGGCGTCGGCGATGTCCCGGATGTCGGCCGACACCTCCACCCCCAGCGCCTCGGCGAGGTGCCGCGGCACGAGCGTGGGCGGGGCCACGACGGTGACCCGCGCGCCCATCATGGTGAACGCCTGGATGTCCGACCGGGCCACGCGTGAGTGCAGCACGTCGCCCACGATGGCCACGTGCATACCGGCCAGCGGGCCGACCTCCTGCTGGATGGTGAAGACATCCAGCAGCGCCTGGGTGGGGTGCTCGCCCGTGCCGTCGCCGGCGTTCACGACCGCCGCATCGGTGTAGCGGCCCGCCACGGCGCACGCGCCCACCTGGGGGTGGCGGATGATGAACACGTCAGGCTCGTAGGCCTCGAGGGTGAGGATGGTGTCCTTCAGGGTCTCGCCCTTGTCCATGCTCGTGCCCTGGCCCTTGATGCTCACCACATCGGCCGACAGGCGCTTGGCCGCGAGCTCGAACGAGGTGCTCGTGCGGGTGGATGGCTCGAGGAAGAGGTTCACCACCGTGCGCCCGCGCAGGGTGGGCACCTTCTTGATGTCGCGATCCATCACGGACGCGAACCTGTCCGCAGTGCCGAGGATGCGCCCGATGTCATCGGCGCCGAGGTCGGCGATGCGGATCAGCGATGACCGGCTCATGAGCCCTCCTCCAGCAGCACCTCGTCGCGCCCGTCGATCTCGGCCAGGCGCACGGTGATGCGCTCGTCGCGGTTCGTGGGAAGGTTGCGCCCGACGTAGTCGGGGCGTATCGGCAGCTCGCGGTGCCCGCGATCGACGAGCACGGCGAGCTCCACCTTGGGCGGGCGGCCGTAGTCGAACACCGCGTCGATGGCGGCGCGGATCGTGCGCCCCGTAAAGAGCACATCGTCCACGAGCACCACCGAGTGGCTCGTGATGTCGAAGTCGAGGATGGTCTCCCCCACCACCGGCACCACGCCGCGCCGGCCGCCACCCACGCCGACGTCGTCGCGATAGAGGGCGATGTCCACCGAGCCGATGGCCGGGGCCTCGCCCGAGAACTCCTCGATGAGCACGCGCAGGCGCTCGGCCAGCGGCACGCCCCGCGTGTGGAGTCCCACCAGTGCCACTGCCGACGCGTCGGGGTGATGCTCGACGATCTCGTGCGCGATGCGCGCCACGGTACGGCGGCACTGATCGGAATCGATCAGGACCTTCCCCATCTTCGCATGCTCCTTCCCGGCCTCACAGGACCGGCCTTAAAGGCTTGCGTCGCCCAGCGTAGCAGGGTGGTCGGCGGCGGCCAGATCCTCCCGCGCGCCCTTCCCCAGGCGGTCCTGCACCGCGATCAGGTGCGGCTCGCCGCGCTCGCGGAATGGGATCTCCACCTGGTCGAAGTCCCGCGGCACGATCACGCCGGGGAACTCCCGCTCGGCCTCGCGGCGCACCTCGCGGGGCTGCACGCGCGTGCTCACGTGCGTGAGGGCGAGCATCCGCACGCCCGCCCGCGCTGCGAGCGCGCCGGCCTCCCGGGCCGTGGAGTGCCGGGTCTCGAGCGCACGCGGAGCATCCTCGTGACAGAAGGTGGCCTCGTGGATCAGCAGGTCCGCGCCCCGCGCAGCCTCCTCCGTGCCTGCGCAGGGACGCGTGTCGCCCGAGAACACCACCACCCGCCCGTCACGGGCCTCCCCCATGACCTGCCCGGGGCGCACCACCTCGCCGGACTCGAGGGTCACCTCGCCGCCGCGCTGCAGCACGCCGAACGCCGGTCCGTCCGGCACTCCGAGGGCGCGGGCGGCATCGACGTCGAACGCACCGGGGCGGTCGTCCTCCACCACGGCGTAGCCCAACGAGCGCACCCCGTGGTCGGTGTGGAAGGCGCGGATCACCACGTCGTCGTCGCGCAGCACCTCGCCGACCCCGGTCTCGGCCACCTCGAGGTGGAAGGGAAGGCGCCCGATGAGCGGGTGCAGGGTCACCATCAGCTGGTCGAGCCCCTCCGGTCCGATGATGAGAAGCGGCTCCTCGCGTCCGCGGAGCGCGAATGTCTTGAGCATTCCGGGCAACCCGAGGAAGTGGTCGCCATGCAGGTGCGTGATCAGCACCAGGTCGACGTCCGCCAGCCCCACCCCCGAGCGCAGCAGCTGCCGCTGCGTGCCCTCGCCGCAAGCCACCAGCCAGCGACGACCGCCCCGGCTCACGAGGGTGGCCGATGTGCCGCGCGCGGCGCTCGGCACCGAGGCCGAGGTGCCGATGAATGTGACGATCAGGTCCACGGGCCGACTCTACGCGGCGCTTCGCACCAGGTCGGGGTCGAGATCGGCGCCATCGCCGTCGAGGTCCACGAACCTCACCGCCAGCGGCCCGCGGGCGGGGGCGTCCATCACGGCCATCGAGTGGCGCGGCTGCCTGCGCCGGTCGGTGGCGCTGCCCGGGTTGAGGATCAGGAACCCATCATCGGCCACCGCCAGGAGGGGGATGTGCGAGTGGCCGAACACCACCGCATCGCACTCGGGGAAGCGCCGCCGCAGCCGCTCGAGTCGCCCGGCCTCCGCCCCGCCGTTGTGCACCACGCCAAGGAGGCGACCACCGGGCAGCGCGACCTGCGCCGTGGTCGGCACGGCCTTCCTCACCGCCGCGTCATCGGCGTTTCCGCTCACCGCCACCACCGGCGGCCCGATGGCCTCGACCGCACGCAGCGCGCCGATGTCGGCGAGGTCGCCGGTGTGCACGATGAGGTCGGCGGCACGGCACTGCGCCACGCAGGAGTCCGGGAGCGCCGACCCGCGCCGCGGGAAGTGGGTATCCCCCAGGATGGCGATTCGCATGGCGTGTCTACACTAGGTCCGCGAGCGCGCGTAGCTCAGTGGATAGAGCACTGGCCTCCGGAGCCAGGGGTCGCAGGTTCGAATCCTGCCGCGCGTGCTGAATCGGGGCCGCCCGCAGGGCTAGGGCGCCAGCGGGAAGGGACTGTCATCGGGATCGCCCAGCGCGATCGTGCCGAGCATCTTCGGCGGCTTCAGGACCGTGACGACGGTGATCACCTGGCCCTCGGGCGTGGTGGCGTAGTGCTGCATGCCCTTGGGCTCGTACAGGCCGTGGCCGGCCTCGATCACCGCGCGGGTTCCCGCCGGGATCGGCACCCTGCGGGGGTCCTTGCCGGGGCGCGGAATCGTCTCGTACGCGGTGCCCTTCACCACCGAGTAGTGCAGGCGACCGCGCATGATCCACGCCACCTGGCTGCCCGGGTGGTAGTGCCATGGCAGCGTGGTGTTGCGGGGGATCGTCACCTTGTACATCGCGAGCCCGAGCCCGGGCGCGCCGGCCGCGGGGCCGCCGGATACATCGAGGCGCTCCGCCCCCTCCGTGGGTATCCCGACGGCGGGAGCGGATGCGGCGGCGGCGCAGAGGGCCGCGGCGGCGATGGCGGGGAGTCTCTTCACGCCTCGCAGCGTACCCGCCCCAGGACAGGCGAGTACGCTCCGCGCGTGGACGAACCGGTGTGGAGCGTGGCGCTGCCGGCGGGCGCGGAGCCGCCATTCATGGTGTGGGTCAATGGATCCCCCCGCGAGGAGGGCGAGCACTACACCGTGGAGGGACGCTGGCTGCGCTTTTCCACCCCCCTCGTGCCCAAGACCCGGGCGCCCAAGCGCGGCGTGGGACGGCGCATGGCGCTTCTCGCGGGCGTAGGCGTGTACGGAGACCAGAAGGCCGACGTCGTGGACCTGCGGTACCACCGGAATGGCGTGATCCAGCACGCCACGGAGCTCCCGATCATTCCCCCCGAGGCCGCGGCGCCGGCTGACCCGCCGGCATGACGGATCGGGCCCGATTCGACGAGAGCGGGTCGGGGCTCCGGGGGTCATGGGATCGCCTCGCCGAATCCACGACGAGGGCGTTTGCCCGAGCGGCGGATGCATCGTTGTCGCGGGATGGCGGTCCGCTGCGCCGCGACGGGCGCTGGGTGCGCCTCCTTCCGTTCGCGCTGATCGCGCTCGCGGCAAGCGTCCTCTCGATCCTGCCGTCGGGACTCAAGGACGCGGAGTCCGCGCACGTGAGCACGGTCGTGTGGTCGGCGGTGATCTTCCTCGCGATCGTCATCGCGGCAGCCCTGTTCCCCTGGGACCGCTGGCCTCCCAACCTGCAGGTGCTCATCCCCTTCGGATACATGGTCGTGGTGGCGCTGCTGCGCCACGCGCAGGGATCGGGAGATGCCGGCTACACCGTGCTGTACATCCTGCCCGTCGTGTGGCTTGCCCTCTACGGCCCGGGGTGGCAGCTGGCGGTCGCGCTCCCCGTGGTGGCCGGGCTCATCCTGTTACCGCTCGTCCTCTATGAGCCGATCACGGGGGAGGCCCACTACCCCACCAACGACGTCGCACTGCTGTTCATCATGGTGCTCATCATCCTGTTCGTCGCCGGCGCGCTGCGCGTGGCAACGAATGCCGCCTCGCTCGACGTGCTCACCGGGCTGCCGAACAGACGGGTGTTCATGGCGCGCCTCCGCGGAATGTCGGCCGAGGCGACATCGCGTGATCGCCCCTTCGGAATCGCGATCCTCGACCTCGACTACTTCAAGCGGTACAACGACACCCATGGCCATGACGCCGGCGACCGCCTGCTCGAGGCAACGTCCCTCGAATGGCAGGAGACCATCCGCCACCGCGACGTGCTGGCGCGCATCGGTGGGGAGGAGTTCGGCCTGCTGGTGCGGGGCAGCGCGGCCGAGTGCCGGGCGGTGGCCGAGCGGCTCCTCGCGGTGGTGCCGCATGGGCAGACCGCCAGCGCAGGCATCACGGAGTGCAGGCCCGGGGAAGACCCCGCGGACGCCCTGCGCCGTGCCGACCAGGCCCTGTACGCGGCGAAGGATGCGGGTCGCGCGCGGGTGATGCAGGCAGCCGCATAGCGAGCATGCCCCCTCCCCCGGGAATGCGGCGGCCACCGCGCTGGAAGCTCCTTGCATGGGGCCTGCCCGCATGGGCCCTCGTCGGCGTCGTGTGGTTCTTCGCCCTCGACTACCAGCCGGCGGCACT
>SXZC01000214.1 GCA_005788075.1 Actinomycetota bacterium | reverse complement strand
GTCGTCGCCCACGATGGGCGCGCCGGCCTCGCGGAAGCGCTCCTGCCAGTAGTGCTCGCGCCCGATGAACACCGGCACGCAGTTCACGAAGCCGCAGCCCGCGGCGAGGATGTGCTCCACGTACCACTTGGTGGCCTGCTCGGATCCCACCGGCAGGTACGACACCACCACGTCGGTCTTGGTGCTCTTGAGCAGCCCGGTGATGTCGGCGGTCTCACCGGGGGCCTTCTCGATGATCTCCGAGAGATACTTGCCCAGGCCGTCGTGGGTCATGCCACGCGACACGTGCACGCCGGTCTCGGGGACGTCCGAGAACTTGATCGTGTTGTTGGGCTCGGTGAAGATGGCATCGGCCAGGTCGAGGCCCACCTTGTTGGCGTCGATGTCGATCGCCGCCGTGAAGTTGATGTCCTTCACGTGGTAGCCGCCCAGGACCGAGTGCATCAGCCCGGGGACGAAGTCGTCCTTGCCGGCGTCCTTGTAGTACTGCACGCCCTGCACGAACGACGAGGCGCAGTTGCCCACGCCGATGATGGCCACGTTGACCGACTTGCTCACGAGATCGGGTCTCCCCCGTTGATTACCTGGCGTCCGGGGGCCCGTCGGCATCCCGAAGCACGGAGTGTACGTAGAAAAGGCGCTGGGCGAAGGTGATGAGAGTTCCCGCGGCGAGGATGGTCATGATGACCTCGATCGAATAGCCCCAGCCGCCGAGGAGCAGCGCGAACCCGATCAGGATCAGGCGCTCGGTGCGGCTGAAGAGCCCGCCCTTGTTGGAGTCGATGCCCAGTCCCTCCGCCCGTGCGCGCGTATACGACACCAGGAACGCGCCGGTGAGCGCGAGGAAGATCATCGCGACGGCGTAAGTACGGCCATCGCTGGCCATTGCGATGCCGATGCCGCCGAGCACCAGTCCCTCGCCGAAGCGGTCGAGGTTGGAGTCGAGGAACGCGCCGAATCGCGTGGACTTGCCGGTGAGCCGCGCCACCGAGCCGTCGAACATGTCGCTGAAGGCGCCGACGAAGCCCACCACGAACGCCCAGATCCACAGTTGGAAGCCCGCGAGCACCGCCGTCCCGAGGCTGAGCACGAATCCGAACACCGTGATGGCGTTGGGCGTGACGCCCATGCGCACCAGGAAGCGGATGAACGGGGCGAAGAACGCCCGGACCCCGTCGGAGACGGCCTGCCGCGCGGCGGGGTTCCCGTCGGTGCGGGGGTCATCAGTGCGCGGTGAGATAGGGCCCCTTCCGTGGTCAGGTGACGGCCACGCGAGGGCCGGCGGGAGGCGCCTAGGATAGCGACCGATGCGACTGTGCTCCTTCCGCGGCCCCGACGGGCCCGTTGCCGGTCTGGTCGAGGGGGACGTCGTTGTGCCCCTCGCCGTGGCCGACGCCATCGATGTGATCCGCGGCGCCGACCCCGTGCCGGCAGGCGACGCCGTGCCCCTCTCGTCGGTGGTGCTGGAGGCACCGGTGGTGCCCGGCAACGCGTTCGGCATCGGCCTCAACTACCGGGCGCACGCCGCCGAGACCGGCAAGGAGCCGCCCGAGGAGCCGGTGCTCTTCGCGAAGATGCGCGGCACCGTCAACCGGCCGTCGGGTCCCGTGGTGCACCCGGAGTGGACGCGACGCCTCGACTACGAGGGCGAGCTCGGCGTGGTGATCGGCCCGCGGGCGCATCGGGTGCCCGTGGAGCGCGCGCTCGAGCATGTGTTCGGGTACTTGGTGGTGGATGACGTGAGCGCCCGCGACCGCCAGAAGTCGGAGCCGCAGTGGATCCGCGCGAAGAGCGGCTGGGGGTTCATGCCCATGGGCCCATGGATCACCTCCGCCGACGAGGCCGGCGATCCGCAGGACATGCGCATCCGCACGTGGGTGAACGGCGAGCGGCGCCAGGACACCTCCACCGCGGACATGATCTTCACGGTGGCCGAGCTGGTGTCGTTCGCATCGCACGTGTTCCCGCTCGAGCCCGGGGACGTGCTCGCCACCGGCACCCCGCAGGGAGTGGGCGTGGGCATGGACCCCATGCGGTTCCTGCAGCCCGGCGACATCGTGCGCATCGAGATCAGCCGCCTCGGCGCCATCGAGCATGAGATCGTGCTGCCATGAGCATCGAGCGCGACATGGCCGCCATGCGGCGGGTCATCGCCATGACCGGGCTGGCGTTCCCGCGCGGCCTGCTGGGTCCCGAGGCCACGGAGCTGGCGGCGGCCATCGGCGCCGGCGCGCCCGACCGCGACGAGGTCGATTCACTGATCAAGGCAGTGGCCATGGCCCAGTGGCCGGTGCTGCAGGGGCCGATGGCTGCGGCGCTCTCGCGCGCCGAGCGCCCCGATGATGCGGCCGACGACCGCTCGCTGGCCGTGGCCGAGGAGTTCGCCGCGGACGCCGATCCCTACAACCCGCTCGCCCTCGCGCTCGCCGAGCGCGCCGGCCTCGACCTGGCTGCGGCCCGCGCCCGCGCCCTCGACCGCCTCGAGGTGCTGGCCGCCGCGCAGGGCACCGACCCCGAGCGCCCCGAGGCGCTGGTGG
>SXZC01000213.1 GCA_005788075.1 Actinomycetota bacterium | reverse complement strand
CTCGAGCCCGGGGATGCCCCGCTCATCACGCGCGATGCCGAGAGGCTCGCGGCCCTGCGCGAGGCATTCCAGGAGTTCGAGTTCCGCACCCTGGCGCGGCGGGTGGCCGAGCTGGCGGGCGAGGCGCCGGACGCCGATTCGGCCGACGCGGACGCCGGCGGTGGCGGGGCCGGCTCCACCATCTCGGTGGAGGAGGACGCCCCGGAATCGCTGGCGATGTCCCTGGCAGGGGGAGAGGCGGCCTCCGTGGCCCTCTTCGGCGACGCCCTTGCCGTGGTGGCGGGCGACGGACCCGCGCGGGCGATCCCGCTGGCGGAGGGGGCCGATCCGGCCATCGCCCCCGTGGTGTCGGCCGCTCCGTGGTCGGCGCATGACGCCAAGGCGATCCTGCGGCGCGGGCGCCTGGACGGCCCGCTTCCCGAGCACGACACCATGATTGCCGCCTACCTGCTCGAGCCGCGCCGCCGGGAGTACATCCTCGGGGAGATCGCCGAGGAGGAGGGCGTCGCCGTGCGCGCCGAGGGGGCGGGGGAGGACGCCTGCGCTGCCGCGTCGGAGGCGGCGGCCGTGCAGGCCCTGCGTCCCATCCAGGAGGCGCGAATGGCCGGGGAAGGCCTCGGGCCGCTCTTCCACGACATCGAGATGCCCCTCATCGGGGTGCTGGTGGCCATGGAAAACCTCGGCGTGGCGATCGACGTGGCCCGCCTGGAGGAGATCCAGCGGCAGATGCAGGCCGAGATCGCCGACCTCACCGAGCGCATCCACGACCTCGCCGGCGGGCCCTTCACCATCGACTCGCCCAAGCAGCTGGCGGAGGTGCTGTTCGAGCGACTCGGCCTCCCGGCAGGGCGCAAGGGGAAGACCGGCTACTCCACCGACCGGCGCGTGCTCAGGTCGCTCGAGGACAAGCACCCGATCGTGCCGCTGGTGGTGCGCTACCGCGAGCTGGTGAAGCTCGAGGGCACGTACCTCGCGCCGCTGCCCGGCCTCGTGGACCCCGCGGATGGCCGCATCCACACCACCTTCAACCAGACAGTGGCGGAGACGGGCCGCCTGTCGTCGACGAACCCGACCCTGCAGAACATCCCCGTGCGCACCGAGGCCGGACGCGAGATCCGCGACGCGTTCGTTGCGGGGGCGGGCTACACGCTGATGAGCTGCGACTACTCCCAGGTGGAGCTGCGCATCCTCGCGCACTGCTCCGGGGAGCCCGCCCTGCGCGACGCCTTCGCCGAGGGACGCGACGTGCATGCCGCCACGGCATCCGAGGTGTTCGGCGTGCCGGTGGAGGGGATGGACCGCGAGGTGCGCGACCGTGCGAAGGCCGTGAACTTCGGGATCATCTACGGCATCTCCGACTTCGGCCTGGCCGAGCAGCTGGGCATTCCCCGGTCGGACGCCCGCGAGTACATCGAGACCTACCTCGCGCGCTACCCGCGGGTGGAGGCCTTCGTGGCCTCGACGATCGCGCAGGCCACGGAGGAGGGCTACGTGACCACGCTGCTCGGCCGGCGGCGGGCCATCCCGGAGCTCACCGCGCGCACACAGCAGCAGCGCCAACTGGGCGAGCGGCTCGCGGTGAACACCGTCATCCAGGGGTCGGCAGCCGACATCATCAAGATCGCGATGATCCGCGCGCACCGCGCCATCGCCGAGTCGGGCAACGGAGCCCGGCTCGTCCTGCAGATCCACGATGAGCTGCTCATCGAGTGCCCGCCCGATTCCGTCGATCAGGTGCGGAAGATCGCCGTGGACGCCATGGCGGGCGCCTACGAGCTCGACCCGCCGCTCGCGGTGGAGGTGGGGGTGGGGCCCACCTGGCTCAAGGCCAAGGCGTGAGCACCCCGGGCCCGACGGCCCCCGAGCCGCCCGAGCCCGGCCTCGACCCGCATCGCGTGCTCGAGGTGCACCCGGAGGCGCGGCCGGAGGTCATCGAGGCCGCCTTCACGGTGCTGCGCGAGATCGCCTGCGCCGACGAGGTGGATGGCGCCCGCCAGCTGGTGCGCATCACGTGGGCCCGACGGGTTCTGCTCGGCCCCTGATTTCCACTACATTGCCGAGTTCCGCAACCCGACCCCGGGTGCCGCGTTCGCGTGCGCATCCGGACCAGCAAGGACAACCACACAGACGATGAGCACCACCGACGACGTGATCAGCATCGACCCGGACGCCCCGGTCTTCGTGCTGGAGGGCCCCGAGTACATCGAGGTCGACGGCAAGCAGGTCCCCAACTACGACATCACGATCCCCGAGTTCGGCGAGGGCGACGTGGTGAGCGGACGCGTGGTCCGCATCGACAAGGACGAGGTCCTCGTCGACATCGGCTACAAGAGCGAGGGCGTGATCCCGCTCAACGAGCTGTCGATCCGCAAGTCGGTCAACGTCGCCGACGAGGTGCAGCTGGGCGAGATGATCGACGCCCTGGTGATGCAGAAGGAGGACCAGGACGGCCGCCTGATCCTCTCCAAGAAGCGCGCCCGCTTCGAGAAGGCGTGGAAGCGCATCGAGGCGGCGTCCACCGCCGGCGAGACCGTCGAGGGCACCGTCATCGAGGTGGTCAAGGGCGGCCTCATCCTCGACCTGGGCGTGCGCGGCTTCCTGCCCGCGTCCCTCGTGGACATCCGCCGGGTGCAGGACCTCGACGAGTTCATGGGCCAGAAGCTCGAGTGCAAGGTCATCGAGCTCAACCGCAGCCGCAACAACGTCGTGCTCTCCCGTCGCGCAGTGCTCGAGCACGAGCGCCGCGAGGTGCGCCAGCGCATCCTCGACGAGCTGGAGCCCGGCAAGGTGGTGGAGGGCGTCATCTCCAACATCGTCGACTTCGGCGCTTTCGTCGACCTCGACGGCATCGACGGCCTCATCCACATCTCGGAGCTGTCGTGGAGCCACGTGAACCACCCGTCCGAGGTGCTGAACGTCGGCGAGAAGGTCACCGTGAAGGTGCTCGACATCGACCGCGACCGCCAGCGCATCTCCCTGGGCCTCAAGCAGACCCAGGCGGATCCGTGGCAGAGCGTCATCGAGACCTACCAGATCAACGACATCGTCCCGGGCAAGGTCACCAAGGTGGTCACGTTCGGCGCCTTCGTCGAGATCCACGCTGGGGTCGAGGGGCTCGTGCACATCTCCGAGCTGGCCGAGCACCACGTCGAGAACCCGCGCGAGGTCGTGAACCAGGGCGACGAGCTCGAGGTGCGGATCATCGAGATCGACCCCGAGCGGCGGCGCCTGTCGCTGTCGCTGAAGCGGGTCACCCCCGCGCCTGAGGGTGACTACGCCGAGGTTGCCTCGGTGTCGTACGGCGAGCCCGCCGCAGTCGAGGCCGAGGCGGCCGTCGAGGCGGTCGAGGAGGCCATCGCGGAAGCCGTCGTCGAGGAGGCCGTCGCGGAGGTCGTCGAGGAGGCGGCCGACGAGGCAGTGGCCGAGGCCGTCGAGGCGGCAGACGGCGAGCACGAGGCCTGACCGGACCACGCCCGAGCCGCCCTGCCTCGGCCTGACCGGGGGGATCGGCTCGGGCAAGTCCGAGGCGCTCCGCGCGTTCGCCGCGCGGGGCGCCGCGGTGCTGTCGTCAGACGACGTGGTGCACCGCCTCTATGCCGACCCCGAGGTGGTGTCGGCCGTCCGGGACCGCTTCGGGGACGACGTCCTCACGGATGATGGCTCGGTGGATCGCACGGCACTCGGCGATGCGGCGTTCGCCGGCGACGGCCTCGAGTTCCTCGAGGGCCTTCTCTACCCGCGCATAAGCGCGGCGCGGGAGGCGTGGGTGGCCGAGCAGCGCGCAGCCGACCCCCTGCCGCCGGTCCTCGTGTGCGAGGTCCCGCTGCTGTTCGAGGCCGGGCTGGTGGACCGGTTCGACGGCGTGCTCGTGGTGACGGCGCCCGATGACGTGCGCCGCAGGCGCGTGGAGGAGCGCGGGCAGGACTTCCACGAGCGCAGCGCGCGCCAGCTGCCTGAAGGGGAGAAGGTGGCACGCGCCGACATGGCCTACGTCAATGACGGCTCCGTCGACGATCTCGGCGCATGGGTGCAGTCGGTGATTGACCGCTACTCGGCTGCGAGATCCTGATGGCGCGTCGCAGGCGTCGCGGCCGGGGACGCCGGGTGCTCGTCTTCCTGCTCATCATCGCCGCGCTGGTCGCGGTGGGGCTGTCGATCCACCAGTCGAAGCCGTCCTGGTACGCACGCTGGCTGCACCCGCTCGAGTACGACGCCGCCATCAATCGCGACGCCCGCCGGAACGGGCTGGACCCGGCGCTCGTGGCCTCCGTCATCTGGCGCGAGAGCGATTTCGACCCCAATGCGGAGTCGCCCAAGGGGGCCGTGGGGCTCATGCAGGTGCTGCCATCCACCGCTCGATTCATCGCGTCCCAGGGGGACCCCCCGCCAGGCAACGCACGCGACATCCGGGATCCCGAGGTGAACATCAGCTACGGGTCGTGGTACCTGCGGTATCTCATCGACATGCATGACGGCTCGGTGCCCGCCGCTCTCGCGGCGTACAACGCCGGCCCGGACAACATGCGGAAATGGCGGGCCTCCGCCGTCGCCAAGGGCACGGAGCTGCGCGTGCCCGAGGACATCCCCTTCGACGAGACGCGCAAGTACGTGACCGACGTGCTCGCCGCCTGGCCGATCTACCGCGAGGCGTACGGCGAACGCCTGGGTCCGGCGGCCTAGATCACCACGTTCCAGGGCACGGCGCGCCAGTCGGTGATGAGCCCCGCCTCGTAGTAGGGGTCGCGGAGCACGTACTCACCCACCTCCTCCGCCGAGCACGGCGCGAAGACGATCGCGGCGCCGGTGACCGGGTCGCCGAGCGCGCCCGCCATGAGCACGCGCCCCTCGTCCTTCAGGCGCTGCAGGTTCGCGAGATGCGCGTCCCGGTAAGGTGCGCGCCGCTCGAGGATGTCCTCGACGTACTCGTACATGAGGAGGAAATGGGTCTCGGACTGCATCGGGGCTCCCGGGTCGCTGGGCGACGCATCCTCCCACATGGCCCCGGGAGGCGGCATGGATTCCAGCGACGCGGATGACCTGACGCAGGGCGTCACCAGCGCCTCGCTGTGCGACGCCATGGCGCGCCGCCATCCGCACCGGTGCCATGCGGTGGGACTCGTGCCAGCCCGTGCCGGACAGGTGACGGCAGGCCCTGCGGCCACCATCCGCTTTGGCCCGTGCCGAGACGACATCCCCGATCACGACCTCGCCGCGGCCGCCGAGCGCGCCCTTGCCGAAGTGCCCGATGGCGCGGTGGTGGTGATCGCAGCCGCCGACGCGCCGGGTGAGGCCGTGGCCGGGGGCAAGAAGCTCGCCGCGCTCGAGGAGCTCGGGGCAGCGGGCATTATCGCGTGGGGATCGATCCGTGACCGTGCCGAGGCCGCCGGTTACCGCGCGGGCGTGTGGTCGCTGGGCGAGACGCCGCGCGCCAGCGGCGACCTGCTGCAGGTAATCGAGGTCGGGGGCATCGTGACCTTCGGAGGGGTGACAGTCACCCCGGGAGACTGGGTGTACGTCGACGAGGCCGGCCTCATCGCCGTGCCATGGGATGAGCGGCACGACATCGTGGCCGCTGCGCGTCAGATCGAAGCCGACGATGCCGAGGCCGTGCGACGCATCCGCGGGGACTGATGGCCCTCGGGCCCTGCCTCAGCCCGGCAGCGATCCCGTGGCCGCCCAGGCCTCCACGACCCTCCTGATGTAGGCGCCCGGTGGCGGGGCCGAGATGTCGGCACCGGGCATGAGGCGCGAGGCCTCATCGAGGGAGATGTCCGGCCAGCCGAAGGGATCGTCGGGATCGGTCACCCGCACCAGCCGCTCCCCGGGCGGATCCGGCAGCCGCACGACCATCAGGGGGTCGACGATTCCGGCTGCCGCCATCACCCCGCCCGCTGCGGGCAGCGCATACCCGGGATAGGTGAGGAGCCCGGGGCCGTAGTAGGCGTCAGCGGGGTCCTCCACGAGCAGCGCCCAGTCGAGCTCGGCGAGGATCGCGGCCGGACCGGACGGGGTGTTCCACGCTCGCACGTGCACGAGGCCGTCGTCGCCGAGGCGGGTG
This sequence comes from Actinomycetota bacterium, assembly GCA_005788075.1. GTDB lineage: Bacteria > Actinomycetota > Thermoleophilia > Miltoncostaeales > Miltoncostaeaceae > SYFI01. The sequence goes on along the minus strand of SXZC01000213.1, from coordinate 1,410 downwards.
GAGAAGGGAACGAGCGCGTTGATCACGGGCGCGGTGCTCACGGGGCGAAAAAGTAGTCGCCCTCACATTCACGCATCCGGGGTACCGGATGAGGCAGGCCGCAGCGGCCGCGAGGCGTAGTGTCGTGATACGGCAGCCACACAGGAGTCCACCGTGACCACCGTCTCCCGCCCACGCCCCTCGTGGCCCATCCCCGAGCCGAAGTGGCCCTTCCCGGCGCTTCCCGACGGCCTGGGCTTCCTCGCCGACATCGATCGCCAACTCCACGCGCCCGCCCTTGCGGACGTCAGCAGGCGCATCGTCGAGAGCGGCCTGTGGCGCGACTACGTGGCCGTGTGCGAGGAGTACCGCGACTACCGCCTGGTGTTCGAGAACGACTACGTCGACATCTGGGTGCTCTCGTGGCTGCCGGGTCAGGAGACCGGGTTCCACGACCATGACATCTCCGAGGTCGGCATCTGCGTGGCGGATGGGGCGATCCGCGAGCATCACATGCACGTGTACCAGCCGGATACGAGCCACGTGATCCGCCCCGGGGAGACCCAGGAGGGGCCATTCGGGTACATCCACCGGGTGGAGCACTTCGAGGGCGAGCCGGCGATCTCCGTGCACTCGTACTCACCGCCGCTCGCATGGGTGGGGCAGTACCGCGAGAACGGCGGTCAGATGGTGCGCCTGCGCCAGCCCGGGCGCACGCGCCTGTCGCCCACCTAGGCCAGGCCGGCCGCCGCCTCGCGCTCCGCGGGCGTGAGCGGGAACATCGGGCTCACGAGCACCGTGCCCCCATCCGGGCAGGCCTCCAGCGCTCCCGAGAGCGCGGCGTCGATGTCGTCGGCCTCCAGGTCGACCGCGAGGTGGGGGAGGATCCTGCGACGCGCGGGCCCGAACGCCACGATCGTGACCGCGCACTGACGCGCGAGGGCGAGGGTCTCGGCGAGCAGCGCCTCCTCCTCGGGTGAGGCGTGCACGGGGGAGCCCGCGAGCGCGTCATCGCCTCCGAGCACGAGCACCAGGCCGGGAGCGCCGAAGCGCTCGAGGGCAGCCCGCACCTTCACCGGCGTGGCCGCCATGGTGTCGTCCACGATCGTGATGGCCCGGGGCCCGGGCCGCGGGGCCTGACGGTGCCCGACCGGGCGGATGTCCTGCAGGCCCACGGCGACGTCATCAGCGTCGATGCCGAGCGCGAGCGCTGCGGATGCCGCTGCGAGCCCGCACCTGAGCAGCGGTCCCTGGAGCGCAGTCGGCACGCGAATCTCGGCACCCGGGCTGACGAGCAGCGCGCCGCCGTCCACCGCGTAGGCCCCCGGCCCGGTGTTGACGCCACCAAAGCCCCAGCGCTGGCCCTCCACGGGGCCGAGGAGGCGGATGGTCTCGGGATCGTCGGTGGGGAGCACCACGCGGTCGTCGGCG
>SXZC01000212.1 GCA_005788075.1 Actinomycetota bacterium | reverse complement strand
GCTGGGCGGGGGCATCGGCCCGGCCAACCTCATCATCGCCGCGGCCGACCTGGTGGAGGGCGACGCCGATCCGTCTCCCGATCCCGCCGACCCGGCGGGGGAGAGCCACGGCACGCAGATGGCCTCGATCATCCTGCGCTCACCGGCCCTCGCCGGACTGCCCGCCGCGGTGATGCCGCGCATGCTTGCCTACCGCGTGACCGCGCGCGAGATGGTGGATGGCCGCGTGCGCACCGTCGCGCGCACCGACCGGGTGCTGGCCGCGCTCGAGATCGCCATGGACCCGAACCGCAACGGGGCTCCCGAGGATGCCGCCGACGTGGTGGTGATGGGCGTGGCGCGCGGCTTCGGAGCCGGGGGCGTCGACCCCGTGGCGCAGGCGATGGCCGCCGCCGATCGCGCAGGCGCTGTGGTGGTGGCTCCCGCGGGCAACGACGGCCCCACGGGCGGCATGCCCGGCACGCTCGGCAATGCCGCGGCGCTCAAGGATGTGCTCGTGGTGGGCGGCATGGCCGGCGACACCGCGCCCCGCACCGCCGACCTCACGATGTCCATCGGCCCGGCGGCCGCGCGCATGGGTCCGCTGCCGCTGATGGGCGCCGAGCCGTCCGATTCGCTCCGGGCGGGCCTGCGGCTGGTCCCGGCCACGGGCGATGCCGGCGTGGGCTCGGGCACGGACATCCGCGACTTCGCCGGCGAGGGCGGGCGCAGCCTGGTCGCGGGGGCCGTGGCCATGGTCACGCGCAGCGGTGCCCCCCTCGCCGAGGTGGCCCGCCGCGCAGCGGGCGCCGGCGCGCTGGGGCTCGTGGTGTGGGATGAGGACGGCACCGGCGCCTTCCCGGGCATCGTGGGCGGCGCCGACCTGCCCATTCCGATCATCGGCCTCGGGCCCCAGCAGGGCAGGGCGGTGATGGACATGCTCGCGCGCGACCCCTCGGCATCGGTGAGCCTCGCCCCGCGTGGTGAGGAGGGCGCCAACAACGCCGTGGCGTCGTTCTCGTCGCGCGGGCCCACCGCCGACGGCCGCATGAAGCCCGACCTCGTGGCACCCGCCATCGCCGTGGAGGCAGCCTTCCCGGGCAGGGATGCCTCGGGCGAGCCGCGCCAGGCGCCGCTCAGCGGCACCTCGGCGGACACGGCGTCGGTGGCCGCCACGGCCCTGCGCCTTCGCGTGGACCACCCGAAGTGGCGCCCCGAGGACATCCGCAGCGTGCTCGTGCAGTCGGCGGGTCCTGTGCCCGGTTCGGCGCTGGCCGACGCCGGCGCGGGCAGCGCACCGGATCCGGCATCGATCGCCACGCGTGCGCTGCCGGGCATCGCCATCGATCCGCCGATCCTCAGCGGCATCCGTCGCCGCGACGACGACACCACCCTCACGTTCGCCGTGCGCGACCTCACGGGCACCGGCGGGCCGTACCGCATGCTGCTGCAGGGCCCCGATGGCGACTACCGCCCCGTGGGCGAGCCGATCGTGCTGAAGCCGGGTGGCTCGTCACGGGCAAGCATCGACGTGCCCCGCGCGCCGCAGGCGGGCAACGAGGCCTGGCGCGGGCGCCTTGTGATCGCCCCTGAGGGCGGGGAGATCGCGGCGGGATCCGCCGTGGTGTGGGCAGCGCCGCGGGTGGCGGTGCCGAAGGGCGCGCTCGGCACGCCCAAGGTGCAGCGCACGGGATCGGGCCTCGGCCAGGTGGTGGTGCGCATCGGCATGCGCGACATCACTCCGCAGGGTCTCACCGCCGCCACGCTGCGCGACGTGCGCGTGGACCTCGTGCCGGTGGGGGGTGGAGATGCCATCCGCATGACCCAGGGCGAGCCGTCGGGCGACTGGCCGGCCTCCACCTACCGCATCCTGCTCTCGCGCCGTTCGGCCACGGGCCCCGAGGTGCCGGCAGGCCGGTACCGGGCGGTGGTCACGGCGCGGGACGCCAACGGGGCGCAGCACCGCAGTCGCAGCGCGCCCTTTGCCGTCGGGGGCTGATACCCGGGCCTGCTACTTTGTGCGGTGCTGATACAAGCGCCCGAACGGACCCACGTGCCCGAACAGTTGACCCTCGGGGTCGCCGCCCGTCTTTCCCGATACCTGCAGGTGCTCACCCAGGCCAAGCGCATGGGCAAGACCAGCATCTCCAGCCAGGCGATCTCCGAGTACACCAACGTGAACCCGACGCAGATCCGCCGTGACCTCTCCGGGTTCGGGAAGTTCGGCAAGCGGGGCGTGGGGTACGACATCGACACGCTCATCGCGCAGATCCGCAAGATCCTGCGCACGTCGGGCCAGCACAACATCGCCCTGTTCGGCGCCGGCAACCTGGGCCAGGCGATCGCCGGATCGGGCGCCTTCGCCGACCACGGCTTCCGCATCTCGGCGATCTTCGACACCGACCCCGACAAGATCGGCATGCGCATCGGCGACCTCACGGTGCGCCACTACAGCGAGCTCCCGCTCGTGGTTGAGAACGAGGGCATCGAGGTGGGCGTGATGGCCATCCCGGCCGTGGCCGCCCAGCAGGTGGCCGACGACCTCGTGGCATCGGGGGTCAAGATCATCTTCAACTACTCCGACGCCCTGCTCTCGGTGCCGTCCGACGTGACGGTGCACACCTCGAGCCCGGCCGTCGAGCTGCTCTACGCCCTCTACTTCTATCTGACCTAGGCGGAGCGGCAGGTGCCGGCGACGCGGGTCGTGCGGCCGGTGCCTAGAACGGACCGAAGAGGATCGCCAGCACGATCCCGACGAGCAGCAGCACCAGGTTGGTCCACCTGAGTGCCCGCCGGTAGCCGCCACCGTCCATGTTCATCGCTTCGGGGGGATCTCCCGGGGGGCGCCGTCGGCGTCGACGGACACCATCACGAAGTGCCCCGTGGTGCAGAGCTCACGCGCGCCGTCGTCGGGGTTCTCGCGGTGCACCTCAACAACCACGTGCATGCTCGTGCGCCCCTCGGCCTCCACCGTGGCCACGAGCTCCACGAAGTCGCCCACGTGGATCGGCACCCGGAACTCCAACTCGTCCACCTTGCGCGTGACCACCGTGCCGCGGGCGCGCCGCGACGCCGCGAAGTAGGCCACGCGGTCCATCCAGGCCATGAGGGTGCCCCCGAAAAGCGTGCCCAGGTGGTTGGTGTCGCCGGGGAAGACGACCTCGAGCGAGCGGGCCTCCGACATGGGGGGAGGCTATCGCCTTGCGGTGTTCGCCTGGTGCCGTGCCGTGGCGGCGGCCAGGCCCGAGGAGGTCCGGCTGACGCGGCCAGTGGAGTAGCGTTTGCTAAGGAAGCGATCCATGGAGGACCGTGATGATGCGTCGCGTTGCTGTGTCCGCGTGCGCCGGTCTGGCGGCGCTCGGCATGTCGGCCACCGCGAATTCCCAGCCGAAGGCCGGCGCGAAGTGCGCCAAGAGCGTCAAGGTGGGGAAGACGGTCAAGCAGGGTGGTGTCACCCTCAAGTGCACCAAGACGAAGAAGGGCAAGGTGTGGCGGCGCGTCGTCGCACCGGCCCCCGCCCCGGCACGCACGCCCCGCTGAACTCGGGGACGGCCATCAAGTTCGTCGGCGGGGCCTGGGACAACCAGAAGGGCGAGTCCGCGCCGGCGGGCACGAAGACGAGTCCGAGCCTGCCTCCGCTCACGGTCGATCAGGTGTATGTGGATGGCGGCCTCAACAACAACTACTACCCGGTGACCTGCTCGCCCGAATAGGCCGAATGAGTAGCGGAGGAGGGACTCGAACCCCCGACACGCGGAT
>SXZC01000211.1 GCA_005788075.1 Actinomycetota bacterium | reverse complement strand
CACGTGCATGGCGATGACGAGCTGGTGGACGACTGGCGCATCGCGCCCTTCGAACACGATCACCACGCGCTGGCCGGTCTCCCTCACCCAGGCCTGCAGCTTGAGCAGCTCCACCTGCAGCCGGTACTTCTGCTTCTCGTACGCCTTGCGGCGCATGAGGTTGCGATACGGGTAGGGCGCGGTGCGCCAGTCGTCCACCAGCTCGTCATCGCCATGCACGGGCGGGGTGCCGAACACCAGCTCGTCCTGCTCGGCCAGCGCAGCACCGAGCGACTCCAGGTCGTCGGGGGACGTCCCATCTGCCACGGCCATCAGCCAGTCGGCCACGGCCTGCACGTCACCGGGGTGCGCCCCCTGCAGCACGTCGCGCACGGCGTTCACCAGCTCGCCCTGGGCGCTGTCGGATGCCTGCCCGATCTCGAAGCGCTCGATGCCCTTCGCGCTGAGGTCGGGGGCCCGGTCGCCCTTGCTCGCCTTGTGTGGCATGCCCCGACCCTAGCCCGCCAGCGCCCCCACCACGTAGTCGAGGCAGGCGGTGAGCTGGCGGGCGTCGTCGGGGCTCACGGCGGGGAACGTGGCCACGCGGATCTGGTTGCGGCCGAGCTTGCGGTAGGAGTCGGTGTCCACCACGCCGTTCGCGCGCAGCACCGCGCATACCTGGGTGGCGTCCACCCGCTCGTCGAGGTCGATGGTCACCACCACGGGGCTGCGCATGGCGGCATCGGCCACGAAGGGCGTGGCGAGCTCGTGGGCATCGGCCCAGTCGTAGAGCACGCCCGACGACTCGCGGCAGCGCGACTCGGCCCAGGCGAGGCCGCCCTGGCCGAGGATCCACTCCACCTGCTGCACCAGCAGGAAGATCGTGGCAAGCGCCGGCGTGTTGTAGGTCTGGTCCTTCACCGAGTTGTCGCGGGCGATGAGCAGGTCGAGCGACGCCGGCGCCCAGCGGTCGGCCAGGTCGTCGATGCGCTGCAGCGCGCGCGGGGAGCACGCGGCCAGCCAGAGGCCGCCGTCGCTGGCCAGTGCCTTCTGCGGCGACAGGTAGTAGACGTCGAACTCCACCGGGTCCACGGCCATGCCGCCGGCCGCCGAGGTGGCGTCCACCAGCACCAGGGCATCGGGGTCGGCGCCGGCGGGGCGCGCCACCGGCATGCACACGCCGGTGGAGGTCTCGTTCTGCGTGAGCGCGTAGGCGTCGGCACCGTCCACGGCGACCACCTGCGGGTGGCTGCCCGGCTCGGCATCCACCGTTGTGGCCCTGGCCACGTGGGGCGCCTCGGCCATGGCCTGGGCGAACTTCGACGAGAACTCCCCGAACACCGCATGATGGCTGTGCTCGCGAACCAGCCGGAAGCCCGCGACATCCCAGAACGCCGTTGCCCCGCCGTTGCCCAGCAGCACCTCGTAGCCGTCGGGAAGCCCGAGCAACTGCGACAGCCCCGAGCGCGCGCGGGCCACCATGTCCTTCACGGTCTTCTGGCGGTGCGAGGTGCCCATGTACGAGGTGCCGGTCTCGGCGAGCGCGCGCAGGGCCTCCACGCGCACCTTGGACGGCCCGCTGCCGAAGCGCCCGTCGGCGGGCAGGTGGTCGAGCGGGATGCGGATATCGGCGTTCTGGTCGGTCATGGCGCGGAACATACATGGGGAGGGGTGGCCTGCGGTCGCGGAGAATATGCGTGGCATGCCCGCACGTACATTCGCCGTCGCCGCAGGTGCGCTCGCCCTGCTCGCAGTCCCCGGCCTCGCCGCCGGCGCCAACGAGGACATCTCGTTCTCGGCCGCCGGCGTGATGCGCCACGCCATCATCAGCCCTCCTGAGTCGGTAAAGCCGGGTGTGCGGCCGCCGGTGGTCCTCGTGTTCCCCCGCGAGGGCACCACCGCGCAGGATGCCCTCGACCGCTTCGGCTACGCCATCCACCGCGCGGGCGCGGTGGCCGTGGCCCTCGATGCGCTTCCGTGCGCGTCCCTCGGCAACCAGCAGTGCTGGTACCCGATGCAGGCCGATCGCCGTGCAGTGGACGCCACCGCCGTGGACGAGTTGCTGAACCAGCTCGACCGGCGCACCGACATGAACAGCACGCGGCTCGTGACGCTCGGTGAGTCGAGCGGCGCGTCGTTCGCCGTGAGCATGACCCTCGGCCTGCCCAGCCGCATCGATGGGGCGCTTGGCGTGTCGGCCTTCGACCCCACGCGCATGGTCATGCTCGACCCCGCCAACCAGCAGGACCTCATCCCGGTCACCCTCGGTGGCAACTCGAAGATCCGCGCGCAGAGGAATCGCCAGCACATCACGCTCATCCGCGGCTCGGTTGATGCCACCGTGCCGCCCAAGCTGACCATGCAGCTGCGCAACCGCCTCGCCGCCGCGGGTTGGACCAACGACTACATCAAGCTCATCACGGTGCCGAACGCGCCCTTCGCGTCGCCGGCCCTCGCCGCGCCGCCCCGCATCACGCCCGCCGTGCGTGACCTCATCCGCCATACGCTCGACCTCGACATCCCGCGCGGGCAGGTGAGCCGCCTTGCCGAGCTCGGCTACCTCCCGGCGAATGCCACGCCGTCCAACACGTCGAACTACGCCCTCTCGCAGGCCATCATGGGCTTCCAGGGCTGGAATGGCCTCGAGCGCACCGGGATGGCGGACGCCGACACGCAGAAGCGCCTCGCGGTTGCCGGGCGTCCCCAGGCGAGGAAGTCGGGCGGCGGCAAGTGGCTCGAGGGCTACATCGACCGCCAGGTCGTGCTGCTCGTGCGCGGCGGCCGGGTGGTGCGCGCCCTCCACTTCTCGAGCGGCTCCGCGGGCAACACTCCGCGCGGCACCTACTCGATCTACCGCAAGGAACTCATGAGCTGGTCGATCCCGTTCCGCTCATGGATGCCCTACGCGTCGTACTTCACGGGCGGCTTCGCCTTCCACGAGTACCCCGACGTGCCGGGCTACCCGGCATCGCACGGGTGCGTGAGGATCGCCGCGCCGTTCGCGCCGTACCTGTACGAGTTCGCCTCGTACGGCACGCCCGTCCACATGTACTGATCGGCCCCACGGCGCCTTCTCGCAGGCGCGGCCGCAGCACTGCGCGCCGTCAGGGCGCGCGCTGCCTGCTGTTGCCGGGGATCCTGAACGACGCCATGAGGCCGAGGAACACGAAGGCCGCGGCCACCCAGCCCACCACCTGCACGGCGTCCGCGAACGACTGATCGAGCGCGGGGGCGAGTGGGGCGGTCTTCGGGTCGGCCGCCAGGGCCGGGATGGCCGTCCCTGCCGATGACTTCACCACCTGGGCGATCTGCTCGGCCCGGGCCGCCGGCACGCCCTGGGCCTCCACGGACGACGACACGTGCGATGACACCGCCACGGCCAGCGCCACGCCCAGCACCGCGGTGCCCAGGGCCGAGCCCACCTGTCGCAGGGTCGACTGCAGGGCGCTCGCCTGCCCCGACTCGTTGATCGGCACCTCGTCGAGCGCCACGTTGGTGAGCTGCGCGGTGGCGAAGCCCACCCCCAGGCCGTACACGAACAGCGGCGCCACGAACACCCACGGCGACGCACCCGGTGCGACCACGAACGCGAACCACGTGATGCCGGCTATCTCCAGCACCATGCCCAGCTGCACGATGCGGTGCCCGCCGAGCCGCCGCGATACAGGCGCGGCGATGCCCCCCGACACCAGCGCTCCCACCGCGAGCGCGAGGATCACCAGCCCGGCCCCGAGCGCGCTCATGCCGAGCACGTTCTGCAGGAAGAGCGGGATGACGAAGATCACCCCGAACTCCCCGAGCGACACGATGAGGATCGTCACGCCGCCCCAGCGGAATGTCGGCAGCCGGAAGAGCGAGAGGTCGACCAGCGTGGCCCTGCCGCGCTTCGCGCGCCACTGGGTCCACCCGACGAACGAGACCAGCAGCACCACCGAGGCGATGAGCGCCCACGGCACCGGCGAGCCGGGGAGCGGCCACCACGATGGGCTGTCCGGCGTGGAGGACCACCAGCCGTAGCGCTCGCCCTCGATCAGGCCGAACACCAGCAACGCGAGGCCGGTGGAGATCAAGAGCACGCCCAGCCAGTCGCGCAGGCCCGGCGCCCCGGGTTCCTTCGACTCGGGAACGAGCAGCAGGGCGCCCACGATCACGATCACGCAGAGCGGCGGGTTGATCCAGAAGATCAGCCGCCACGAGAAGTCGGATGTGAGCCAGCCGCCCAGCACCGGGCCCACCGCGGCCATGCCGGCGATCGTGGCGCCCCAGATACCGAACGCCGCAGCGCGGTCCTTGCCCTGAAAGTTGGCGTTCACCAGCGACAGGCTGGTGGGAAGCACCATGGCGCCACCGATGCCCTGCACGGCGCGCGCCGCGAGCAGCAGCTCGGCACTGCCCGATAGCGCGGCCAGCACCGAGCCCAGGCCGAAGACCACCACGCCGAGCACGAACACCCGCCGCCGCCCCACGCGGTCGGCGGTCGCACCCACCGCGATGAGCAGCGCCGCGAACAGCAGCGCGTAGATGGAGTTGACCCACTCGGCCTCGCTCAGGTTGAGCGACAGCGCGTCGATGATCTCCGGCAGCGCGACGTTCACGATCGTGCCGTCGATCACGATGAGCGACACGCCGAGCGCGAGCACCGGCATGATCAGCCAGCGGCGGCGTCCTTCGAGGGAGACGGGCACGCGCGCACCCTACCCGCTGCCGTCGACCTGCTCTCAGTCGGCGCGCGCGCTGACCTGTGCCCGGTAGCGGGCCCTGGCAGAGGCACGGCAGGCCGCGCGCTCGGCCTGCGGGCGGGCGGCGCACCTGGCCAGCGCGATGCTTCTCGTCCACTCGGCATTGGCGCGTCCCATCGCGCGGCTATGGCGCGCATCGGCCGAGGAGCGGCAGGCGGCGCGCGCGCTCATGGCAACTCGCGCGCAGCGGCCGAGAGCAATCGTCCGTGCCTCAGCTGCGCGGGCACGCGCGGCACCGCGCGCGAAGTCTGCGCGGGCCCGCGCGGTGCACTGCGATCGGGCTCGTGCGGGTCGCGTTGCACACGCAGCGAGCGCGGCATCGCGCTGTGCCTCGAGCCCTGCCAGTGCGCGGCACCGGGTGAGGGATGCCCCCGTGATGCCCGCGCACGTCGCCGACGCGGAAGACGGGCTAACCCGCCCGCCCGCCCCGGACTCACTGGCGCTCGGCGCGCTGGGGATGACACCCGTCGGTGCCCCCGGGGCTATCGGGACCATGCCGCCATCGGAGATGGTCCAGCCCTTGCCGGTGATGAGGGTCGATCGCGCGCTCGCGGCAGACGAGAGATAGCGGATGCTCCCCGCTCCAAGCGTGACTCCCGAGGGAAGCAACCCTTGCGCCGCCCAGCCGATGAGCGACTGGCTGTAGGTGTCAGCGGACAACCCGGATTGCGTGAGCATGTTGCTGAGTGACGTGATCGACCGGAGATCCCAGTCGCCCAACGGGTGCTCGAATGCCGTGGCCCCCTCGAACATGGACGACATGTCGGTGACGCTCCGGGTATTCCAGTAGTGGAGGCTCCAGTTGAACGCCGTGGCCCCCTTGAACATCGACGACATGTTGGTGACGTTCGAGGTGTCCCAGAAGTCGATGCTGTTGTCGAAGCTGGTGGCGCCTTCAAACATCGACGACATGTTCGTGACGTTTGCCGTGTTCCAGGGCGAGAGGTTCTGGTTGAACGCCGTCGCCCCCCTGAACATCGAGGCCATGCTCACGACGTTCGAGGTGTTCCAGGAAGCAATGTTCTGGTTGAAGGCCGTGGCCCCCTTAAACATCGAGGTCATGTCCGCGACGTTCGAGGTATTCCAACCCGAGATGTCCTGGTTGAAGGCCGCCGCCCCCTCGAACATCGAGGCCATGCTGGAGAGGTTCCTCGTGTCGAGTGAGTCAGTGGCCGACACCGTCATGTTCGCGGTGCCCGCGAACTGCGACCCGGTATCCGGCATCGACAGGTCGCCCCACTGCTGCACGTTCACGAGCTTCCGGCTCTCGCCGGGGTAGGTGCGGAACGAGAAGCACTTGCCGCCTCCCATCATCGTGACGGTGAATTG
>SXZC01000210.1 GCA_005788075.1 Actinomycetota bacterium | reverse complement strand
CGGCTGGTTCGTGGACCTCGTCACCTACGGCGCCGTGCCGGTGCTGGTGGCGCTGGGCATCGTGGCCGCCGCGCTCTGCATGCTGCGCGGCCAGGTGCGCGCGGGGATCGGCCTGGGGCTCGACCTCTGGCTGGCGGCCGGGCTGCTGACCCTCACGGTGACCACCAGCTGGTCCACCATCGCCACCGTGGCGATCATCGTGGCCATCCGCCACCTGGCCACGCGGGCCATCGATCGCGCGGCCGCAGCGCGCGCCGTGCCCCGCTAGCCCTGCCCGGGTGGATCAGCCGGTGACGCCCAGCACGGGCAGCGACGACCGGTCGCTCACCCGCGCGGCGTTGCCCGCCACCGCGGTGCCGAGCACGCTCACCGTGCCGGCCCGGCGCGCCACCGCCCGGTAGCGCACCGTCACCGGTGTGCCCGTGCGCACCTGCGGCTTCACCCAGCACACCACCGACCCGCGGCGCGTGCCGGTGGACCCCTTGTAGGCCAGGCCCTGGGGCACCGTGATGCAGATGCGCACCGTGTTGGCCGGATACCTCGACACCGTGCGCACCGTGGCCGACACCAGCACCGACGCACCCGGGCGTGCGACGGCGGGGCCCACCCGCGTGCGGATTGCCAGCCGCGCCCGGGTGCCCGACGGCACCGTCACGCGGCTGAGCGCCCGGGCGCTGTTGTTCCTCGGGTTGGGATCGGCCTCCGACCCCGTGGTGACGGTGGCGGTGTTGAGCAGCGTGGCGCCGGCACGATCCTTGCCCACCGTGGCCGTGATGCTCGCCGTGGCCGTGGAGTCGATGGGCAGGAAGCCCACCGGGCAGGTGACCGTGCGCCCGCGGATGGTGCAGGCCGCGCCGTTGATGGTGGCCGCCTTCGGCGTGAGCCCCTGCGGCAGGGTGTCGGTGACCGTGCCCGCGGTGCTCACGCTGCCGCCGGTGTTGGTGACCACCATGGTGTAGCCCAGGGTGCCACCGGGCTTCACGGTCTTGGCGCTGGCCTTCTTGGTGATGGCCAGGTCGGCGCCCGTGGCGCCGGGGTTCACGGTGATCGACGCACTGGCGGTGTTGTTGGCTGCGTTGGGGTCGGCCTCCGACCCCGGCGTGAGGGTTGCGGTGTTAGTGATCTGCGCGCCCGCGTAGTCGGGATCCACAGTGGTCACGATCAGCGCCTCGTAGCCGGCGTTCGGCACGATCTCCCCCGCGCGGCACGTGACCACCTGGCCCGAGATGCTGCAGGCGTCCGGAACGCTGCTCGACACGCTGGTGGGCGTGAGCCCGGCCGGCAGGGTGTCGGTCACCACGGAGCCATTCGAGGCGTCGGGCCCGCTGTTGGCGATGCCCAGGGTCCAGTTCATGGTGCCGCCGGCACTCACCGTGGCCGCGCCGGCGGTCTTGGTGATCACCAGATCGGCCACCGGTCCCATCACGAAGGGCGCCACGTCAGAGTTGTTGAGCGGGTCGTAGTCGGGCGTGGCGGTGGTCACGTCGGCGCTGGCCTCAGCCGACACCGCGGTGAGCCCCGCCGCCGCCCGCACCCCGATGGTGCTGGTGACGCTCGCGCCGCTTGCCAGGTCGCCCAGCGCGCACGTGACCACCTGCCCGGCGATCGTGCACCCCGCGGGCGCCGAGATGGGCGTGAGGTCGGCAGGGATCGTGACCACCAGCTGTGACGACGTCGCGGTGGACGGCCCGTTGTTCACGGTGGTGAACGACACCTCGCCCGTGGCGCCGGCGGCGATCGACCCCGGCCCCACGGCGTTCACCTGCAGGTCGGCGGCATTGGTGACGATGGTGGTTGCCTCGGCGGCGTTGTCGGATGGGTCTGGGTCGTCGGTGGCCGAGTAGACGTTGGCCTTGTTGATGGCCTGGCGCACCTGGTCGGCCGAGACGAAGGATGAGGCCGGCAGGATGGGCGCGGTGATGGTGACGGTGCGCGTGGCGCCATTGGGCACCGCGGCTGCCCACGAGCACGTGAGCGTGACCGTGCCCGCCCCGGGGGTGGTACACGTGCCGCTGTCCGACGCCACGATGCCCACCGATGCGGCATCCACGGCCGCGGGCAGGCGATCGACCACGCGCACATTCGCTGCGCTGGCCGGCCCGTTGTTGGTGGCCTGGAGGGTGTAGGTGACCGTGCCGCTGGTGGGCACCGTCGCCGCGCTGACCGTCTTGGTGAGCGCCATGTCGGCGCCGGGCCGGATGGTGAGCGTGGCGGTGTCGGTGGCCGGGGTGGGAGTCACGTCGGACGACGCAGTGGCGGTGTTGGTGACCGTCTGGCCCAGCAGCGCGCTGGTGGGACGCGCCCTGATCGTGACGGTGGCGGTGCCGTTGGCCGCGATCGTGCCGAGGGCGCACGACACCACCGTGGTGCCGGCCGCGCCCGCCGCCGTGGTGCAGGTGCCCTGCGTGGCGGTGTACGAGGCGTAGGTGAGACCGGCCGGCAGGGTGTCCACCAGCGTGGCGCCCGTGGCGGCCGCGGGACCGGTGTTGCGCACCTCCATGCGGAACCCGCCGAGCGTGCCCAGGCTGATCGTGCCCGTGAGCGCCGCCTTGTTCAGGCGCAGCGTGGCGGACGGCGACTGCCCGGCGCTCACTGCCGACGAGTTGTTGAGGCGCGCGGGGCTGTCGGCGTCGTTGGGCTCGCTGCCCGCGCCGTTGGTGAGGGTGGCGGTGTTGTCCACCGGGGTGCCCGGCGGGTAGGCGGCCGTGAAGGAGATGGGCGGGTAGGTGTCACCAGCCGCGAGGGTGTCGGACCGCGAGCAGGTGATGGTCACCGGGCTTCCGGCGGTGCCGCACGACCACCCGGTGCCGACCGCGCCCGTATACACCAGGGTCACGCCGGCGGGCAGGGTGTCGTTCACCTCCACCGTGCCGGTGGTGCCCACCGTGCCCACGTTCTTCACCGACAGCTGAAACGTGTACCACGTGCCCGGGACGGGGTGTCCGGGCGGGGACGGCATCGACGACGTGATGGTCTTGGTGATGCCGGGGTCCGGGTAGCGGATGGTGGTGTCGTCATCGGCCACCACCGAGATGGGCAGGCCCAGATCGGGGGCGACGAAGTCGAGCATCGCCGTGTTGGTGAGCACGCCCCCCAGGGGAAGCGCCAGCCCCAGCGTGCCGGTGACCGTGAAGGTGACCGAGTTGTTCGGCGCGGTGGTGCTGAGGGTCCCGCCCACGCCCGAGCTGCTGCCCGTGCCCGCGTACACCACCGCGCGGTTGTTGGTGGCATCCCACTCGGCCGTGCCCGTGCCGGCGGTCACCGTGGGGCCGCTGGTGCGCGTGAAGCCCGGTGGCATGGGATCGGTGATGATCGCGTTGGTGGCGTCGGCCGCCCCGGCGTTGGTGGCCGTGATGGTGTAGGTCTTGGTGGCGCCCGGGACGTCCTGGCCCGCCGGGGATGTCTTCGTGAGCGTCACATTCGGCGAGAACATCTCGGTGGCGAACGTGATGGCCTGCGGGGCGTAGGTGTCGCCGCTGGTCTTCGCGCGGAAGATGGCGAAGTTCGACCCGTTGGGCAGGAAGCCGTCGGCCGAGAACAGGCTGGAGTCGTAGCCCAGGTTGTTGCGCCAGTCGGGGGCCTTGGTGCTCACCTGCGTGCCGCGGTTGGCGATGGTGGAGTTCTCGGTGTTGTTGGCCGGGTGCACTGCGTCGGTGAGCAGGCGGTCGTTCACGGTGAGGTAGTCGCCCGCGGCGCCGGCATCGCCCTCGGCGGCCACCACGCCCACCGTGGTGCTCACCGACCCGGCGGAAGGCGTCTTGAAGCCCGAGAGCGGGATGTCGATCTGCTGGGTGCCGCTCACCACCTTAAGCCCGTCGAACACCGACAGGTTGCGCAGCGGTTGGTCGGGGTCGGAGTAGGCCACCACCAGCGACCACCCGGCGAAGGCGTTGCCGCCGGTGCCCGTCTGCACGTCGGCCACGGTGTAGGTGCCCGAGCCTGCCGCGGTGACGATCGAGGTGACATCCGCGAAGGCCCCGTAGCCGCCGCTCACCGCGATAGACGCCGTGTTCACGTCGGCGCTCGCGGCGGTGACCGACGTGTAGGCGCTGGCGCCCGGCCCCTTGACCTTCACGGTGCCGATCGCGGCGATGCTCGGCGGATCCCTCGGAACCGCCTTGAATCCGTTGGCCCCCGTAATGGCCTCGCCCTTCTTGTTGAGGCCGGTCCAGTAGAGCCCGGCGAACAGCACGCGGCTGCCGGCGGGCACCGCCAGGTCGGCGGACGACGACGTGAAGGTGGAGGAGTCGGAGTCGACATCGAGCCACTGCATGTCGAAGGAGTTGTTGTTGCGCGCGTTGGTGCCGGCCTGCGCACCGGTGCATCCGGAGTTCATGAGCGGGTCGACCGTGTCGGTGGGGCACCGCATGATCGTGTTGGCCGCGATGGTGATCTGGCCGTTCACGTTGCTGCTGTAGCGCAGCGAGAAGTCGCGCTCTGCGGCGGCCCCGGTGGACGCCCCCGCCACCAGCAGGCCGATGACGAGCGAGGCCAGGGCGACCCAGCGCCTGAGGGGACGGGCGTGCGGCACGAGGCGAAGCCTACCCCGCGGTGCGGTGCCGGGGCATCGGCGGGGGCCCGGTCGACCCGGGTCAACCGGCCGTCAGGGGTTAGCCCCCGGAAATGACGAGGGGCGGACCCGAAGGCCCGCCCCTCCCAT
>SXZC01000209.1 GCA_005788075.1 Actinomycetota bacterium | reverse complement strand
GCTCCCGCTCGGCGCGCAGGCCGTCGGTGAGCAGCGCAAGATCGAGGCCCTTGCGGCCGCGCTTGCGGCTGGCCTCCTCCACGTGCGCGATCTCGTCGGCGTTCAGGTGCCCTGTCTCGTAGAGCAGGCGGCCGATCAGCGTGCTCGTGCCGTCGTCCACCGACCCGACGGCCACGGCGTGCAGCATGGGGCTCTCGACCGGCACTAGAAGTAGCCCCCGCGCTTGCGGTCTTCCATGGCGGCCTCGGATGTCTTGTCGTCGGCGCGGCTGGCGCCCCGCTCGGAGATGTCGCTGGCGCGGGTCTCAACCAGCACCTCCTCCACCGTGGCGGCAGTGCTCTTCATGCCGGCCGTGCAGGTGGCGTCGCCCACGGTGCGGAACCGCACGGTCTCGGTGAACACCTCCTCGTTCGGCAGGCGCTCCACGAAGTCGGCGGCGGCCATCAGCATGCCGTCGCGCATGAACACCTCGCGCTCATGCGCGAAGTAGATGCTCGGCAGGCTGAGCCCCTCGCGCTGGATGTAGAGCCACACATCCACCTCGGTCCAGTTGCTCAGCGGGAACACCCGGAAGTGCTCGCCCTTGCGCAGCTTGGTGTTGTAGATCGACCACGGCTCGGGGCGCTGGTTGCGCGGATCCCACTGGCCGAACATGTCGCGGTGACTGAACACGCGCTCCTTGGCGCGGGCGCGCTCCTCGTCGCGACGGGCGCCGCCGAAGCAGGCGTCGAACTGGTGCTCGGCGATGGCATCGAGCAGCGTGGTGGTCTGCAGGCGGTTGCGACTGGCGCGCGGGCCGGTCTCGTCCTGCACGCGCCCCTGGGCGATGGACTCCTCCACGCTCGCCACGATCAGGCGCTCGTCGATCTCGCCCACGAACCAGTCGCGGTACTCGACGACCTCGGGGAAGTTG
The DNA here is from genome assembly GCA_005788075.1 of Actinomycetota bacterium. Lineage (GTDB taxonomy): Bacteria > Actinomycetota > Thermoleophilia > Miltoncostaeales > Miltoncostaeaceae > SYFI01. The sequence goes on along the minus strand of SXZC01000209.1, from coordinate 16,252 downwards.
TGGCCGGTATCCACGTGCATGAGCGGGAAGGGCAGCCCCGCGGGCGCGAAGGCCTTGGTGGCCATATGGGCCAGCACGATGCTGTCCCTGCCGCCGCTGAACAGCAGCACGGGGCGCTCGCACTCGGCGGCGCACTCGCGGATGATGTGCACGGCCTCGGCCTCGAGCACGTCGAGGGTGGAGAGCTCGGTGATGGTGCTCACGTGGCGGGGCCCCCGGCGGGGTGCAGCCCGCACTCGGTCTTCTCGAGGTTCGCCCAGCGGCCCTCGCGGCCGGTGCCGGGCTTTGTGCAGTACGTGCAACCGATGCTGGCATAGCCGGCGGCGTGCAGCGGGTTCACGATGAGGTCGCGCTCGCGGATGCGCGCCCACACGTCATCCACGGTCCAGTCGGCCAGCGGGCTGATCTTCCAGTTGCCGCGCGCCTCGTCGAACTCCAGCTTCGGGGTGTTCGCGCGCGTGGGAGCCTGATCGCGGCGCAGGCCGGTGATCCAGGCATCAAGCCCGGCCAGCGCGCGGCCGAGCGGCTCCACCTTGCGGATGCCGCAGCACTGGTTGGGGTCGCGCTCCCACAGCCGGTCGCCGTGCTCGGCGGCCTGCTCCTCGGGGCTCGGCCCGCGGAAGGCCTCGATCGTGATGCCGTACCGCTCCTCGTACGCGCGCCAGGTGTCGTAGGTCTCGGGGAAGAGAAAGCCGGTATCGAGCGCGAACACGCGCACGTCGGGCCGCACGGCAAAGGCCATGTCGAGGATCACCGCCTCCTCCTGCTGGAACGAGCAGGCGACGGCGAGGCGATCACCGAACGCGGTGACCGCCGCGGCGACGATCTCGTCGGCGGTGAGGTCTTCCGCCTCGGTGGGCGTAAACGGCAGCGGATTGCGGTCGGGCATGCGTCCTAAGTATGGCTTATGCGGCGCACGCGCTCGGCTTATGGAAACGGCGCACCGGCGCGGTCCGCCATGCAAGCACGCGGGCGCGGCAAGCGCCACCGCGCGCGGCGCAACGGGAGGTGACTGTCACCGTACGGTGACTGTCACCCCACGGGGCCGGCCACCATGCAACGGCCGGCCCCGGGATGACCTCACCGCGCTGCGTCCTAGGCGGGCGGCGGCGGCAGCGTCGCCGACGGCGCGAAGCGCGCGAACGAAAGCAGCTGCCACGCGCCGTTGACCCACGCGTAGGTGTAGAGCACCGGCACGTAGGTGTTCGGCACGGTGGTCTGCCAGTTGACGCCGCCCACCGTGAGAAGGCCGTCGCCGTAGTTGGCGTTGTCCACCCTCAGCACGGCGTCGTTGTAGGTGGGGTGGTTGGCCAGGTACGCGGCCTTGTTCGATGCCGTGTTGTTGGCACGCTGGATGAGGAAGCCGTCGGCCAGGAAGGCGTCGAGCTTCGCCTGGTTCTGCGGGTTCAGGTAGTTGAAGAACCTCATCGTGAGCTGGTAGCCCGTGAGGGTCGGATTCTTGAGGGTCTGCGGGGCGGCCATGTAGCCGTTGCCGATGCCGCAGGTGGCGCCGCCGAGCTTGAAGGCCGCGGCCACGCCCAGGGGAACGGTCTGGCAGCCGACGTCCGACGTGCCGACGTCCACGACGGTCCACGCCGATCCGCCCGCAGGGCGCACCAGCACGGCGGTGGCGCCCTGGAACGTGGCGCTCCTGCTCGCGATGGAGACCTTGCCCCAGTACGAGGAACCGGCGTAGATCAGCCCGTTCCTCACGGAGTAGTTCGCCGTCGGCACGCGGTTCATGCCGGCGACGGGCGACATCTGCACCGCCTTGGTCATCGCCGCGAGCTGCGCGGCGCTCGCCTTGTTGGCCTTCGGGGCCGCGAGGGCCGGGGTGGCCGCGATGCCGAGCGCGAGAGCGCCGGCCACGGCGAGGGCGGGGAGTCGTTTCACGGTGAGCCTCCGAGTTGGTGGTGCGAAAAGCGTACGCCTACCCCCTCGCGAGCCGCCCGTGCACACGCTGCTGGCCCCGGGCGCTCCCACTGCCCTCCGGCGGACGCAGCCTTTTCGGTAGGGTCGGTCCGTGAACTCCCTCCGCTCCCGCCTGTCGGCGATCCGACGCCACTGGCTCATCGCGCTCATCGCCCTCGTGCTGTTCGCGCTCGCGCTGGTGTTCGGGGCGCTCATCGGCTTCCTGCCGGGCATGGCCGCCCTCGCGGTGTTCGCGATCCTCGTGTGGTGGGTGGTGCTCGAGATCATCGCGTGGCGGGCGAGGGGCTCCGGATCCGCGCCCGACTCGCGCCGTGAGGCCCGGAACGCGGTGATCGCGGGCGTGGCCGTGGTGGTGGTGGGCTTCGGGCTGATGCAGGCCGTGCCCTATGGGCGCGACCGCACCGCACCGCCGGTCACCGGAGAGCCCACGTGGCACGACGCAGCCACGCGCACCCTCATGGTGCGCGCCTGCTACCAGTGCCACTCGAGCGAGGTGGAGTACCCCGCGTACGCGAACATCGCCCCCACGTCGTGGGCCGTGCAGCGTCACATCGACGAGGCGCGGGGCGCGGTGAACTACTCGCAGTTCGCCACTGATCCGGGTGACGCCAGGGAGACCATCGAGGTGATCCGCGACGGCTCGATGCCGCCCGCCTACTTCACGCGGTTCGGCATCAACCCCGACGCGAAGCTCACGGACGCCGAGAAGGCGCAGCTCATCGCAGGCCTCGAGAAGACCCCGGGAATGAGCGAGTCAGGCGAGCGCGGCGAGCGCGGGGGGCGCGGCGGCGGCTGACGGGCCTAGCCGCCGAAGTCCCCGAAGTTCTCGAAGAGCTCCCCGACGAAGCTGCCCTTCTTCTTTTTCTTGCCCGAGGGCGCGCGCTCGTCTCGGCTCTCCTGGCGATCGCGATCGTCGCGCTCATCCCGGCCTCGGGGCTCGGCCTGGGGCTCGTCGCGATCGGCTGACCCGCCGCCCGACGACCACGCCGCCGACCGTTCGATGATCTTGTCGAGCTCACCGCGATCGAGCCACACGCCGCGGCACTCCGGGCAGTAGTCGATCTCGATGCCCTCGCGCTGCGTCATGTGCAGCGTTTCCTGGCAGTTGGGACATTTCATGGCGGCAGTGTTCCCTGTCGGGCCGACCTCGTGCGGGGTACGGTCGATTCGCTAACCGGTCCTTAAGGAGTGGGCGTCGCCGCCAGCCCCCGGCGGCACGCCCCGGCCAGGTCACCGGTCCGTGCCGCGCTACACTCAAGGTCCCTTTCCCCCTACGAACGGACACCCCAATGCGCAGGATCATCATCGCCGGGTTGGCATCGACGGTGCTCATCGCCCCGACCGTCGCCATGGCCGAGCACGCCCCCTCGAAGGCCGAGCAGGCCAAGATCGAGGCCGTGATCAAGGCCCACTTCAAGAAGCACTACAAGGGCGTGCCCAAGGGGCTGAGGGCAAAGCTCTCGCACGTGGACGCCAAGTATGGCGGCTTCGGGTGGTCGAAGTTCATCCCGCAGGCGGAGGCGAACGGGCTCATCGAGTGGGATCCGCCTGTCGTGCCGAGCACGGCGATCCCCGCCGTCGGCATGGGATACATCCACAAGTACGCCGGCAAGTGGCGCGTGGTGGGCCACAAGTTCGCGAAGAAGGGCATCGCCACCGGCTGCAGCAAGGTGCCGGCGGCCGTGCGCGCCGAGCTCGAGAAGGGCCTCAAGCTCAAGGGATGCTGACCCCGGTCAGCCCGCGCTGACCCCCACCCGCTGCACCAGCAGCGAGGCACGATCGAGGGACTCCTCCTCGCCCGCCATCACCGCGTCGCGCACGCGGGCGGGCGGGGAGGCTCCTTCGTCGTACACCACCACGATGCTCTCGTCGCCGGCCACGAGGTAGGTGCTCTCGCCGAAGGGCGTGTAGCGCGTGGCGCCGATGCCGATGAGCGCCCGCTCGGGGCAGCCGGCCTGCGCCAGGTACTCGCCCACCGGCTCGAGCGGCGTGTCGTCCGCTCCGGCCTGCTCGCGCAGGCGATCGATCATCCAGTCGATGAGCGTGGCACCGGCGTATGAGTAGCCGGCAGCGGGGCTGTCGATGCCGTACTCGTGCACCTCTCCCCCGCGCCGCATGAACGACGCGATGCGGAGACCCGCGAGGCCCCCCGTGGGGTCGATGTCGTGCACCGCGAATCCGCGCGCGGCCACGCCCTTCGACGCCGGGCCCCAGTTCTTCTTGTCGCTGATCTTGCGGGCGCCCTCGCGCCGGATGCTGCAGTCGTTCCAGGCGACCACGGCCTCAGGGGCGATGTGCGCCACGCGCCCGGCGTCGTCGTAGCCGAGGCGCGCGATGAGCCCCACCTCGGGCTCGATCTGCAGGTCCACGCCGGGCTGGTCGGGCAGTTCGAGCAGGTCGTGGGTGACCGGGAACACCCCGAGCTGCCCATCGCGCCCCGGCACGTACCAGGGGAACATCCCCTTGGGCGCTTCCGCCGCGGTGGGCACCACGTTGGCGAAGTCGGCGGCCTCGCCGGCCTGCTCGAGGTGGCCGGCGAAGTTGCCGGCCACCCCGAGCCCCGCGGCCTGACGAAGCGCGCCGAGCGCGACGTCGATCACTAGTTGGCGGTGACCGTGACGGCCTTCAGCACCGACCGGAACGCCTGCGTCTGCGCGGTGATCTGCAGCGCCACCTTGGCCGGGCCCTGCACGGTGTCGTTGAGGGTGAACTTCACCGTGCCCGACTTCGCGCCGCTGCCCTTCACCGAGATGTTGACCTCCTTGCAGCCCACCGCGCCGAGGCAGACGTCGAGCTGGATCGGCTGGCTGAAGCCCTGGTTGCCGGTGGCGGTGACCGGGACCTTCTCCTGCACCACGCTGCCACCGGTCGTGAGGGTGGCCGTGGGCGTGCCGATCTTCATCGGCAGCAGCTTGCTGGCCGGGACGTTGAGCATGGACGCCGCGCCGGCGAATGCCGCGGCGGGGACCACCGCGAGGGCGCCTGCGGCGGCGATGGCGATGAGGGACCTGCGCATGGGAAGACCTCCGGTCGAGCCGTATGGGAATCGCGCTCGATCGTACGCACGGGCACGGCCGCGACCGGCCGGGCGCCGGGACATAAGACCCTTTCCCCGCCCTTCCCCCGCGCGCGCGGCGTGCCGGGAGGCCCGTGGCAGGCACACCCTGCTTAGAATGCCCGGTCCCCAGCAGTCCAAGACAAGGGAAGGTTCATGTCGGCATTCGACGCCGAGGTCCAGAAGACCAGGGAGTACATGCAGTCGCCGCGCTTCGCGGAGATCAGCCGCATCTACTCCCCGCGCATGGTCGCCGAGCAGAAGGGCACCATCGCCCAGGACTACACCGTGGCCCGCGAGGCCGCGGAGGGCTTCTACGCCCGCCTGCGCGAGCTCTTCAGCGAGGGAAAGTCGATCACCACCTACGGGCCGTACTCGCCCGGCCAGGCGGTAGCCCAGAAGCGCGCCGGCATCGAGGGCATCTACCTGGGCGGCTGGGCCACCAGCGCCAAGGGCTCGATCAACGAGGACCCGGGGCCCGACCTCGCCTCGTACCCGCTGTCGCAAGTGCCCGATGAGGCCGCCGCCATCGTGCGCGCGCTGCTCACGGCCGACAAGAACCAGACGTACATGCGCGCCCACATGAGCGCCGCCGAGCGCGAGGCCACCCCCGAGGTGGACTTCCGCCCGTTCATCATCGCTGACGCCGACACCGGCCACGGCGGCGACGCCCACGTGCGCAACCTCGTGCGGCGCTTCGTGGAGGTCGGCGTGCCCGGCTACCACATCGAGGACCAGAAGCCCGGCGCCAAGAAGTGCGGCCACCAGGGCGGCAAGGTGCTCGTGCCGAGCGACGAGCAGATCAAGCGCGCCTCGTCGGCCCGCTTCCAGCTCGACATCATGGAAGTGCCCGGCATCATCGTGTGCCGCACCGACGCCGAGGCGGCCAACCTGCTGGACGGCTGCGGCGACGAGCGCGACCAGCCCTTCATCCTGGGCGTCAACGGCACGGCCGTGCCGGCCTACCGCGCCGCCTTCCTGGGCATCATCAAGCAGCTGCACGATGCCGGCATCGAGGAGCTCAACGGACACCTGCTCTACGCGGTGTCGTCCGAGGAGCAGGCCGAGGCCGACGCCTGGCTGCAGTCGTCGGGCGTGGCCGCCAAGGTGGCCGACATCGCCAAGGCCCACCTCGCCGACGCCGACGCGCTGCCCGAGGACACCCTCGACGCCGCCGCCGACGCGTTCCTGGCCGAGTGGGAGGCCGGCGCCAAGCTCTCGACGCTGGCCGAGGCCGTGGCCGAGGCCATCCAGTTCCGCGCCGACGAGGGCGTGGACGTCGGCATGAGCGTCGACGAGTGGAACGCGTTCTCGCACCGCGCCGGCTGGTACCAGATCCGCCGGAAGGCCCGCGAGATGGGCATCGAGGTGGACTGGAGCGCCGACCGCGCGAAGACGCCCGAGGGCTACTTCCAGATCCGCGGCGGCATCCCGTACGCGGTCGCGAAGTCGCTGGCCGTGGCTCCCTTCGCCGACATCCTCTGGATGGAGACCAAGACGGCCGACCTGGCGGACGCCAAGGAGTTCGCCGACGCCATCCACGCCGTGTACCCGAACCAGATGCTGGCGTACAACCTGTCGCCGTCGTTCAACTGGGACACCACCGGCATGGACGACGACGAGATGCGTGCCTTCCCGGCGGAGATCGGGAAGATGGGCTTCGTCTTCAACTTCATCACCTACGGCGGCCACCAGATCGACGGCCTCGCCGCCGAGGAGTTCTCGCACTCCCTCAAGGAGGACGGCATGCTCGCGCTGGCGCGCCTGCAGCGCCGCTTCCGCCTGCTGGAGTCGCCGTACCGCACTCCGCAGACCCTCGTGGGTGGCCCGCGCGGCGACGCCGCGCTGGCGGCGATCACTGGCCAGACGGCCACCACCAAGGCCATGGGCGCGGGCAGCACGCAGCACCAGCACCTGGTGCAGACGGAGGTTCCGCCGAAGGTGCTGGCCGAGTGGATCGGCCCGTGGAAGGAGCACAACGGCATCAGCGACGACCTCTCGGTGTCGCTGCGCCCGTTCAGCCCGGGGTCGGAGATCCTCGAGCTCTCGATCACGAACGGCGCCGGCGAGAAGGCCGCGAACATCGTCTTCAACGTCATGGAGGACCGCGCCGGCCGCGTGTTCCTGTCGGTGCGTGACCAGAACACGTTCGACCTGAACCTGCGCCGCAAGCGCCTCATGACGCTGATGCACCTTTTCCTGATCCACCGCTACAAGGCGGCGTCGATCCACTACCTCACGCCGACCGAGGACAACCGCAACGCCGCCGACGCCATGGTTCGCCGCGGGCTGTTCTCGTCGTCGCACGACGAGGTGGGCGACATCATCGTGGCCGAGATCAATGGCGACACGGTGGCCGAGTGGGTCACGCCCGACTCGGCCGGTCGCCAGGCCCTGATCGAGGGCGGCGGCAGCAAGTAGCACCCGCCGGATCCGCTGGTCCCGCGGCCCCGCTCCGGACACGCCGGGGCGGGGCCGCTACTTTTTGCACGATGAGCGACTTCAGCAGTCCCACTCCGTCCGAACGGCTCGCGGCCGGCCGCGCGCTCCGCAAGGTCACGCCACGCTCGTCCCTCGCGGGCTTCCAGGCCCCCACCCGGCGCTTCGATCCGCTCAAGGTGCTGGCCGCGCAGGACCGCGTGCGCATCGCCGAGCTCGTGCCGATCAGGTACGGGCGCATGTCGGTCTCGCCCTTCACGTTCCTGCGGGGCTCGGCGGCCGTGATGGCGCGCGACATCGCGGGCCAGCCCAGCACGGGCATCCGCGTGCAGTGCTGCGGCGACTGCCATCTGCTCAACTTCGGCGTCTTCGCCACGCCCGAGCGCAACCTCGTGTTCGACGTCAACGACTTCGACGAGACCCTCGAGGCGCCGTTCGAATGGGACACCAAGCGCCTGGCCGCGAGCATCCACGTGGCCGCGCTCGACAACGGGTTCACCCCCAAGAACGCGCGCGCGGCGGTGCTCGCGGCGATGCGCGGCTACCGCGAGCGCATGCTCGAGCTCTCGCGAATGAGCTATCTCGACGTCTGGTACTCCCGGGTGGACGTCTCCACGATCGAGGCGCTCATCACCGACCCGCGTGCGCGCAAGGCATTCGCGGAGCGCGTGGGCAAGACCGAGAAGCGCGGCAACCTGCAGGCACTGGGCAAGCTCGGCACGGTGAGCAAGGGCGGCAAGGTGCGCATCAAGGACCAGCCGCCCCTCGTGCAGCACGTCGCGCTGGAGCACGACACGCCCGAGGTGGTGGCCACCATCACCGCGCGCTACATGGCCACGCTCTCGGACGACCGCCAGCAGCTCCTGCGACGCTACGTCTTCGCCGATACGGCCCGGAAGGTCGTGGGGGTCGGGTCGGTGGGCCTCGACGCCCGCATCGCGCTGATGCTCGGGCGCGACGACGGCGACCCGCTCTTCCTGCAGATGAAGGAGGCCCGCACATCGGTGCTGGCGCCCTACGCCGGGGCCAGCCCCTACCGCCACCAGGGCCAGCGCGTGGTGGAGGGCCAGCGCCTCATGCAGGCGGCGAGCGACATCTTCCTCGGGTGGTACACCGGCATCAACCGCCGCGCGTACTACGTGCGCCAGCTCCGCGACATGAAGGGCTCGGCGAACGTGGCGGCCATGACCGCCGGCATCCTCGCCGACTACGCGGCGCTCTGCGGCGCCACGCTGGCGCGGGCGCATGCGCGCAGCGGCGACACCTGCGTGATCAGTGGATACCTCGGCACGGGCACGCAGTTCGACGACGCCATGGCCGACTTCGCGCGCGACTACGCGGCGCAGGCCACGGCCGACCACGCGGAGCTCGAGCAGGCGATCGAGGATCACCGCATCACGGCCGTGATGGGGGTGTAGGACCGGCTGGCCGATCCCGGCGCCGAGGTGGGTCGGTCAGGTCGGGCACCGGCACCCGGCCCATGCCCGCCATACTCCTCGCTGCATGCCCGCGAGCGCTCCCCAGCCCACCACAACGCCCCGGCGCCGGTTCACGTCGAACACGTCGCTGGCCGTCTACGCCACGATCGTGGCCACGGCCGTCATCGCGGGCACCGACGACCTCGAGCCCGGGTGGAGCTCGTGGCAGCTGCTCATCGCGCTGGTCAGCACGCTCGTGGTGCTGATGTTCGCGGAGGTCTACTCGGACGTGCTCGGCGACCCCAGCCCCGACACCCTGCGCGAGCGCCTGCGCCGATCGGTCAGCTACCGCTGGCCGGTGCTCGACCCGCTCGTGCCGATGGGCATCCCGCTGCTGCTGGGCGGCCTCGGCATCATCGATGACGATGCGGCCGTCTGGGCCACGCTCGGCGTGGCGGTGGCCTTCCTCGCATTCGGCGGCACCACCACGGCGCGCCTCCGAGGGCGACCATGGCACCGCGCCCTGCTGGCGGGCATGGTGAGCGCCCTGGTGGGCGTGGTCATCATCGTGCTGAAGGCCCTGCATTGAGCGCCGCGCGCCCGGCACGCGAGCGGCGCCCGCGATCGCGCAAGGGGCGCGGGCGGGCGGTGGCGGAGATCCTCGCGGAGGAGCGTCCGGTGGTACCCGTGCCGCTCGACCACCGCAACGAGTTCGAGTTGCTCGCGGCCACGATCCTCTCCGCGCAGTGCACCGACAAGATGGTCAACACGGTCACGCCAGCCCTGTTCGCGCGCTATCCGACGCCGGCCGACCTCGCGGCGGCGGGTATCACGGACGTCGAGGAGATCATCCGTCCCACCGGGTTCTTCCATTCGAAGGCCAAGTCGCTCATCGGCATGGCCACGGCGATCGAGGAGCGCTTCGGGGGAGAGATGCCCACCACGATGGATGACCTCGTGACCCTCCCCGGAGTCGGGCGCAAGACCGCCAGCGTGCTGCTGGGCCACTGGTTCGACGAGCCGGCGATCGCGGTGGACACGCACGTGCTGCGCCTGGCGCGCCGACTGGGCCTCACCGACTCCGACGATCCCGTGCGGGTGGAGGCCGACCTCAAGGAGGTCTGGCCGCGCGACATGTGGGCCGACACCGGGCTGCGGCTGATCATGCACGGGCGCGAGGTATGCCCCGCGCGCCGGCCGAGGTGCGACGGGTGCGCGCTCTGGAACGCCTGCGTGAGCCGGGGCGCCTTCTAGCGCCGGGCGGCTAGATGCCCTGGGGCGGCGGCGGGTCCTGCCGCTCGCGCAGGAAGCGCTCGAGCTCGGCCACCAGCTCGTCGCCCGAGGGCAGGTCGCCCTCCTCGAACTCCACGGGCTCGTCCTCGTCGGCGGCCTGCTCGAGCTGCTCCACGAGCTGCTGCAGGCGCGGGTCGCCGGCAACCACCTGGTCCACCTGCTCCTCGAACTCACGCGCGTTGGCGCGGACGTCCGTGGTGTCGATGGGAACCCCGGTGACCGATGCCACGCCCTCGATCAGCGCGAGCTCGGCCTTGTGGTTCACCACGCCCGCGGCGTAGTGCGAGGTGGGCGCCCACAGCGACACCGCCTCGAGGCCGCGCTCGGCTGCCAGCAGGTGCAGCACTCCCACGATGCCGGTGGGGCCGCGGTATCCGGGCGGACGCGTGTCCATCCCCTGCACCAGGCCCTCCTGCGTAGTCATCACCGTGAGGGTCACGTCGCGCGTGTGCGGCACGTCGGCCAGCAGCGCCCCGAGCGTGATGAAGCGCCTGGCGCCAAGGGCCTCGACGGCGTCGAGGAGCAGCCGGCAGAAGGTGGGCCAGCGCATCGAGGGCTCGCCGCCCACCACCAGCACCAGGTCGCGATCGGCGTCCGGGCAGCGCGCGGCCATGATCTCCACCTCGGGCCACGTGAGCGAGGGGTCGTCGCCAGTGAGGTCGATGATCGGCCGCGTCACCTGGAAGTCGTAGAACTCCTCGGGGTCCACCGTGCCGATGTTGTCGGCATGCCGCTGCGCGGCGATGGTGGAGATCGTCGACGACGCGGCGCTCGCGGCGTCGTTCCACCCGCGGAACGCGGCGACCACCATGGGGTCGCGGAGCGGCGGGTCGGGCGGCGTGATGCTCAGGCTTCCTGACATGGGGTGCATGGTGACAGGTGCAGGGCGTCAGGGCCGCGCGTTCGGCACGCCCGCCGGGTAGCGTGTCGCCGTGAGCCAGCGCGCACCCCACCCATCGCGCACGCGGGTGTTCGCCCTCGCCACCGCCGCCATCGCCGTGGACACCCTGATGTTCAGCGCGATCGTGCCGGCGCTGCCCATCTACCAGCAGGAGATGGGCCTCTCCGACACTGCGGTGGCCCTCATCTTCGCGGCGTTCCCCGTGGCCCAGCTCCTCGTTGCGCTGCTGCTGCCGCGGTGGGTCGACAGGGCAGGGCGGCGCAAGGCCCTGGCCGCCGGTGCGGTGCTGCTTGCCCTCTCGGGCGTGGCCTTCGCCTTCACCACCGAGCCCGTCACACTGGCCATCGCCCGCGCGGTGCAGGGAGGCGCCGCGGCGCTCACCTGGACCGGGGCCCTGGCCTCGGTGAGCGACGTCTACCCCACAAACCAGCTGGGATTCCGCCTGGGCCTCGCCGAGACGGCCGGCGGCGGCGTGGGCCTGCTCGGGCCCCTGCTCTCGGGCGTGCTCATCGACGCGGTGGGCGTGCGGGAGACCTTCCTCATCATCTCGATCGTGCCGCTGCTGCTGGCGGTCTGCGTGGTGTTCGTGCCGGAGACCGCGCGGCCGTCGACCACCGTGCCATCCATCATGGCGGGGCTTCGCAGCGTGGCGAGATCGCGCGGCGCGCGGGCCGGCGCGCTCGCGCTCATCCTGCTCGCGGTGGTGGAGGCCATGCTCGAGCCCCTGCTCCCACTCGACCTCTCGGAACGGCTCGGGCTGTCGTCGAGCGGCATCGGCCTTGTGCTGGCCCTCGGCACCGCCGCGCTCTTCCTGGGATCCCCCCTCGGGGGATGGTGGTCCGATCGCGCGGGCCGACGGCTGCCACTCGTGGTGGGCGGCATAATCACGGCGGTCGCGCTTCCCTTCGTCGCGCTCGGTCCGCCGTGGTGGGTCACCCTTGCCTTTGCCGTGTGCCTCGGGGGCGCGGCGATCCTCGCGGCACCCGCCGGTCCGCTGTTCACCGAGGCCGTTGACGACATGGGCCACGCGGGGTCGTACGGCCTGAGCGCCGCCGCGATGGTGGTGGTCTACTCGGCCGGATACACCCTCGGGCCACTCATCGGCGGCGGGCTGCACCTGGTGCTCTCGTTCCAGGGCGTCACCATCGTGGTCGCCGCGATCGTGGCCCTCGGCACCGCATGGCTGGCCGTCATGGTGCCGCGCCGCTGAGGCCCACCCATCGCCGGAATGCGCGGTGCGGGACGTTCCGCCCGCCCATGCCCGGACCCCGCCCCCAGCGCCTCACCTAGCATGCCGCCCCGGAATCGACCGGAGGAGACCTCTTCGTGGGATGGACAATGAGCACGACCCGCCGCGCCCTCGTCATCGGGCTCGCCGGCGCTGCCATCGCATCGCCGGCCCTCGCGCAGAACAGCTACAACGTCCGCGCCGAGGGACAGGTCACCAAGGCCACGAAGGTCACCCGCACCACCGCGCAGCTCAACGGCTTCGTGCAGAACGCCACGGGCCAGAAGTCGCGGCTGGTGTTCACGATCGGCAGGCGCGCGTTCACCACCCCCTGGAGCACCAGCCGCCTGCCGCGCAAGGTGTCCGCGAAGGCCACCGGCCTGCGCCCGCGATCCACCTACCGGGTGACCGGCCAGGTGCAGGCCTACGTGCTGTGCAAGGGCACCAAGCGCAAGCCCTGTCGGAGCAAGTTCACCGTGAAGAGCCGGCCAGCCGGTAGCGTGTCGTTCACCACGAAGGCCTAGGAGCGAGCATGGCAACCGTTGACCCCAAGCGCGCAGCGCTGGTGCAGGCGCTGATGGAGCGCGATCTCTACGAGATGCTGGACGTCCCCCGGGACGCCGGCGACGATGAGATCCGCGCGGCCATCGCCCGTCGCACCGAGTGGGTCGAGGAGACCCCGATGAAGCACCGCGACCGCGAGGCCGAGCTGCACTGGCTCGCGTGGGCGGAGCGCGCGCTCGTGAACGACCCGGAGATCCGCGCCGAGTACGACGCCGCGCTCGAGCGCAAGGCCGCGGCCGAAGCCCGTGCTGTGGAGAGCCGCAAGCGCGTGCGCAAGCTGCGCGAGGCGCGCGACATGCTCGCCCGCCGCGAGGCGAGTCGCGCCGTCCCGGCCGAGCAGCCCAAGCCCAAGCGCGCATCGACGCCCCGGAAGAAGACGGACGTCGAGGCGCCCGCCGGTGCCGGGCCCGAGGTGATCGCCGCCGAGGTGCAGGTGGAGGAGGTCATCGAGGTCACCGAGACGCCCGCCGGCACGGTGTTCACCGACGTCACCGAGGTGGTCACGGCGGTCGAGACCGACGAGGGCATCCAGGTGACCGACACCGTCGACGTGGTCGAGGCCGTGGTCACCGAGGAGGGCATCGACATCGTGGAGGTCACCGACACCGTGACCATCACCGAGACCGCCGACGGCGAGATCGAGGTGGATGAGGTGATCGAGGTGGCCGAGGTCGAGGTCGTCCCGGAGGACGACCAGCCCTAGGACCCGAGGATGCGCTGCGCGGCCCACCGCCCGGTGGCCGCGACGTCCTCCATGCGCGGGCCGGCGGCCACGGCGTCGCCGGCCACCAGCACCCGGGTGCCCTCGGGGTTGAGGGCCTGCTGGTCCAGCCGGTCGCGCGTGGTCGAGTAGCGCCAGCGCTTCACCTGGGTCCAGGCGGGCTTCGCCGCCGGCTTGCCCAGCACCTTGGCGAGGGCCGGGAGCACCTCGGCGAGCACCGCGGCGTCGGATTCCTCCATGAGGTCCTCGCTCGCATCGGCCCCGAGGCGCGCGACGAACGACGCCACGCCGTCCACCGGCGGGCGATCCTTGGCCGCCTCGTTGGTGATGTAGGCGATCGGCCCGGTGAGCGGCCGGTGCGCGAACCACTCCGGCGGTTCCATCGCCACGCCCGCGAGCACCATCACCGCCATGTCGTATGCCACGGCGCGCATGTCCGCTGCCCGCACGGCGCCGCGCGGGCTGTGATCGAGTAGGTCGGCGGCCTGCGCGCCCGGGGCGGTGACGATCACCCAGTCATAGGTGCCGAGGGTGTTTCCCTGGTCCTGCGCCACCTCGAGCACATCGCCGTCGGCGCGGATCGCAGCGACCCGCGTGGCCGTGACCACCTCGAGCCCGTGCGCCATCGCCTTGGGCAGCCGGGTCATTCCGGATGCCCACGCGAGCTGGGGCGCCCCCTCGGTGGAACGGCCCGGCACGGGCTCGCCCGGCGCCACGACCTCCACGAGGTCATCGGCCGCGAGGTCCACCACGAAGCCGGCCAGCACCCCATCGCGCGGCACGTCGAGCACCGGCAGGCCGTGGTCCACCACGGCATCGCCCTCGGCGCGGCGCGCCGCCATGCGCCCGCCCATGCCGCGGCTCTTCTCGAACACCACCACCTCGTGGCCGGCGTCCACGAGGTCGCGCGCCGCCACCAGGCCGGCGATGCCCGCGCCGATGACGGCGATCCTCATCGGACGGCCGTCGCCTCGCCGCGCGTCCGGTCCTCCTCGCGGGCGAGGCGGCAGATGCTGCGCAGCGTGCCCCCGAACACGTACTGGTGGAATGGCCACATGGCGTACCAGTACGCGCGCCCCAGCACGCCTACGGGATCGAACAGCGCCGTCTGGTGGATCATCGAGCCCGACGGCACCTCGCGCACCTCGTACTGCAGCCAGGCGCGGCCCGGCAGCGCCATCTCGGCCTTCATGCGCAGCAGGTGGCCGGGGTCGACCTCCTCCACCCGCCAGAAGTCGATGGTGTCGCCCACGGCCACGTGCACGGGGTCGCGGCGACCGCGCCGCGTGCCGGCGCCGCCGAACGGCAGGTCGAGCGCGCCGCGGATGTCCCAGATCCAGTCGGCGTGGTACCAGCCGCTGTCCCCGCCGATGCGCTGGATCGGCTGGAAGGCCACGTCCGGCGGCACCGGCACGAAGGCCGAGCGCGAGTCCACCAGGCGCGTGCCCTTGCGCGCGCCGCCCCAGCGCATGCGCGACTGACCGCGCGACGACACGGCGTCCGACCACTTCGTCTCGGCGAACTCCCGGTCCTCGTTGGCGAGCGCCCGGTCGATCTGCTCGCGCATGCCCCGCGGCCGCACCGAGAACAGGCGCTCGGCGGTGTCGGTGGTCACGATCGTCTCGGCGCGCAGGCCATCCACCAGCTCACGGCCCACCCGCGCGTACACGGGCGTCACCAGGCCGAGCCACAGGCTCGAGAGCCGCGGCGTGAGCACGGGAACGCGGATGAAGAAGCGCCTGAGGCCGCGCGCGTGGCCGTACTCGATGAGCAGCTGGCCGTACGACACCTGGTCGGTGCCGCCGATCTCCACCACCACGCTCTCGTCGAGCGGGATCTCCGAGGCCTCCACCAGGTACTCGATGACGTCCTCGATGCCGATGGGCTGCGTGGGCGTGTCCACCCACTTGGGCCACACCATCACGGGGAGGCGGTCCACCAGTGCGCGCACCATCTCGAACGAGAGGCTGCCCGAGCCGATGATCACCGAGGAACGGAACTCCACGCACGGCACCGAGCCCGAGCGGAGGATGCGCCCGACCTCCTGCCGGCTCTCGAGGTGCTTCGACATGTGCTTGCCGCGCCCCAGCGCACCCAGGTAGACGATGCGCTTCACGCCCGCGCGCTCGGCGGCGGCCACGAAGTTGCGCGCCGACTCGCGCTCCGCGCGGTGGTAGTTGCCCGCGGCGCCCATGGAGTGCACGAGGAAGTACGCCACCTCGACGCCGGCCATGGCCTCGTCGAGGCCCTCGCCGGTGGTGACGTCGCCCTTGACGATGCGGGTGGTCGGCAGGCAGCGCGGCTCGAGGTTGTCCGGCGTGCGGGCGAGGCACGTGATCTCATCGCCGCGCTCCTCGAGGCGATGCAGCAGGCGCCCGCCCACGTATCCGGTGGCGCCGGTTACCAGCACGCGCCGGCTCATGCGGCGGCCTCCAGCCGCGCCGCGTGGCGGGCATCGGCGTCCTTGTAGCGGGCGATGGCCTCGTCGCGGCGAACCGAGTGGTCCACCACCGGGGCGGGATAGTCACGGCCGATCACGCAGCCTGCCTCCTCCTGGGTTGCCTCATCCATCTTCCATGGCTCGTGGATGAAGCGGTCGGGAACGTTCGCGAGCTCCGGGATCCAGCGACGCACGTACGCGCCGGTGGGGTCGAAGCGCTTGGACTGCAGCACGGGATAGAACACGCGGAAGTAGGGCGCG
>SXZC01000208.1 GCA_005788075.1 Actinomycetota bacterium | reverse complement strand
GGCCTGCGCGAGGCCCTCGCGTACCTGCCGGGTGATCCATGCCTCGGTCTCCCCCGCCCTGCGCGTGTCGATGGACTCCCCGCAGCACATCACCACGAGCAGCCCGGCGTCGATGCCGGCCCGCCCGCGGGCCGCCCCCTGCGCGTCGGCGTCCCCCGCCGCCCGGCGCTCGGAGTGCCCCACCAGCGCGCCATCGGCACCGGCGTCGATCAGCATCGCGGCCGACACCTCGCCGGTGTGGGCGCCGGCGTCGGCCTCGTGCACGTTCTGGGCGTACACGGCGACCTCGGTGCCGGCCAGCGCGTCGGACGACGCCTGCAGCGCCGTGTACGGCGGGCACACCGCCACGTCCACGGCTGCGCCGGAATCCACCAGGCCGGCCAGCGCCACGCAGAAGTCGCGCGCCTCGGCGGCCGTCTTGTGCATCTTCCAGTTGCCCGCCACCAGCGGGCGGCGGCCGGTGCTCATGCGGTCGGCAGGGCCGCGACCCCGGGGAGCATGCGGCCCTCCATCAGCTCGAGGGCGGCGCCTCCGCCGGTGGAGACCCATGTGAGCTGGTCGGCCAGGCCCATGTCGCCGAGGGCCGCACCCGAATCTCCGCCCCCGGCCACCGTGGACGCCGGCGAGGCGGCCATGGCCTCGGCCACCGCGCGGGTGCCCTCGGCGAAGGGCGGGATCTCGAAGGCGCCCATGGGCCCATTCCAGAACACCGTGCCCGCCCCCATGATGACCTCGCGGTAGGCCTCGGCCGTGCGCGGGCCGATGTCCACGCCCATCCAGCCATCGGGGATCTCGTCGCTCGGCACCACCTGGAGCTCGGCGGAGGCGTCGAAGCGGTCTGCCACGAGGATGTCCGTGGGCAGCTGCAGCGTGCAGTTCACCGTCGCGGCGCGATCGAGCAGGCGCAGGGCGAGCGCCTGGGCCTCCTCGTCCTCGTGCAGCGAGGTGCCGACGGGGTCGCCCAGCGCCTTGAGGAACGTGAAGCACATGGCGCCGCCGATGAGGATGCGGTCGGCGCGGTCGAGCAGGTTCTCGATGAGCGGCAGCTTGTCGCTCACCTTCGATCCGCCGAGCACGGCCACGAACGGCGCATCGGGGTCGTCGAGCAGGCCGCCGAGCACCTCCACCTCGCGGGCAAGCAGCAGGCCGGCGCTGGGGTCGAGGCGGCGCGCAACGGCCTCGGTGGACGCGTGCGCGCGGTGCGCGGCGCCAAAGGCGTCGTTCACGTACCGGGTGAAGCCGGCGGCCAGGCGATCGGCGAAGGCACCGTCGTTGGCCTCCTCCTCGCCGTGGAAGCGCAGGTTCTCGAGCATGACGACCTCACCCGGCTGCAGCGCGCGCACCCGGGCCTCCACCTCGGAGCCCATGCAGTCGGGAAGCAGCTCGACGGGCTGGCCGAGCAGCTCCGACAGCCGCGCGGCGCAGGGAGCGAGCGAGAGCTCCGGCACCCGCTGCCCCTTGGGGCGACCGAGGTGCGAGCACACCGCCACCGCGGCGCCGTTGTCGAGGAGGTAGCGGATCGTGGCCACCGAGGCGCGGATGCGGGCGTCGTCGGCCACGCGCTGCGCACCGCCCGGTGCGCCCTCGAGCGGCGCGTTGAGGTCGGCGCGCACAAGCACGCGCTCCTGGGCCCACGACTGGCCCGGGGAGTCCACCTGGACCAGCGGCGCCACTACGGCAGCAGCTTCTGGGCGAGGTCGACCACCCGGCACGAGTAACCCCACTCGTTGTCGTACCAGGAGATGATCTTGGCCTGGTTGCCCATGGTCATGGTGAGGGCGGTGTCGACGAGCGACGAGTGCGAGTCGCCGACGATGTCGCGCGACACCATGGGGTCGTCGCAGCAGCCGAGGATCCCCTTCATGGGGCCATTGGCGGCCTCGCGCAGGGCCTCGTTGATCTCGTCCTTGCTCGGGGCGTCACGCAGCTCAGCCACGAGGTCCACCACCGAGCCGTCCGGGGTGGGCACGCGCAGCGCGACGCCGTCGAGCTGGCCCTTGAGGTGCGGCAGCACCTCGCCGATGGCGCGCGCGGCGCCGGTGGACGTCGGGATGATCGACAGCGCCGCCGCGCGGGCGCGACGGAGGTCGGAGTGCGGCAGGTCGAGGATGCGCTGGTCGTTGGTGTACGCGTGGCAGGTGGTCATGAAGCCCTGCTCGAGCCCGAAGGCGTCGTCGAGCACCTTGGCCACAGGCGCGAGGCAGTTGGTGGTGCAGGACGCGTTACTCACCACGTCGTGCTTCGCCGGGTCGTACTGGTCGTCGTTCACGCCGAGCACGATCGTGAGGTCGGGCTCGGTGGCCGGCGCGGAGATGATCACCTTCTTCGCGCCACCCTCCAGGTGCTTGGCGGCGTCGGCGCGCTTGGTGAAGAAGCCAGTGCTCTCCACCACGATGTCCACGCCCATGTCACCCCAGGCGAGGTTGCCGGGGTCGCGCTCGGCGAGCACCCGGATGGGCGTGCCGTCGACGATGATGGCGTCGCCCTCGTGCTCGACCGTGCCCGGGTAGACGCCGAACACCGAGTCGTACTTGAGGAGGTACGCCAGGGTCTTGGCGTCGGTGAGGTAGTTGACGGCGACGATCTCGACCTCGCCCTTCGCCCGGCTCGTCGCCGCACGGAAGACGTTGCGGCCGATGCGACCGAACCCGT
>SXZC01000207.1 GCA_005788075.1 Actinomycetota bacterium | reverse complement strand
TCATCCCCTGCCGCCCCGTGTTCGGCGACGCCACCGCCCACCGCAGCGACGCCCTGGCTAGCGTGGTCGAGCCCACCCGCGTGGGACTTGCGCCGGCCGAGGCCGAGCGCCTCGGCGTGCGCACCGAGGCACGGGTGCGCATCAGCACCCCGCACGGCGAGGCCGTGCTGCCGCTCGAGGTGGACTCCCGCCTGCACGAGGGCGCCGCCTATCTGTTCACCGGCGACCCGCACGCGGGCGCCACCGCGCTCTTGCCCATGGACGGCGGGCCGGTGCGCGCCGTGGTGGGCGTGGCCCAGCGCGAGCAGGTGGAGGCCTGATGCCGCAGGAGGCCGTGCTCACCATGATCATCCAGGCCATCGTGGTGGTGGCCGTGGTGTTCTCGTGCTTCGCCGGCCTCACGGTGATCGAGCGCAAGCTCATCGGCCGGTTCCAGGCGCGGCGCGGCCCCAACCGCGCGGGCCCGTTCGGGCTGCTGCAGCCGCTGGCCGACATCGGCAAGCTCACCTTCAAGGAGGACTTCGTCCCGGCGGGCGCCAACCGCTGGGTGTTCCGCCTGGCGCCGATGGTGCCGCTCATCGCCGCGGTGGCGGCGCTGTCGCTCATCCCCTTCGGCGGGGTGCACGACTGGTTCGGGCACACCATCACCTTCTACGGCACCGACCTCAACGTGGGCGTGCTGGTGATGCTGGCGCTCTCGAGCCTGGGCTTCTACGGGCTCATGCTCGGGGGCTGGGCCAGCGGCAACAAGTACTCCCTGCTGGGCGCCGCCCGCAACGCCGCCCAGCTGGTGTCGTACGAGGTGGCGATGGGGCTGTCGATCGTCGGCGTGGTGATGATCAGCCAGAGCCTGTCGCTGGTGGAGATCGCCAACGACCAGGCGTCGGGCCTCTGGTACATCCTCGTCCAGCCCGTGGCGTTCGTGGTGTTCATGATCGCCGCGTTCGCCGAGACAAACCGCACGCCCTTCGACCTCGGCGAAGCCGAGAGCGAGCTCATCGCGGGCTACAACCTGGAGTACGGGTCGGTGAAGTTCGCGATGTTCCTGGCCGCGGAGTACGTGGCCATGATCATCATCTCTGCGTTCGCCGCCACGCTCTTCCTCGGCGGCCCCAACGGCCCCTGGCTGCCCGGGTTCATCTGGCTGGGCATCAAGGTGGGTGCGCTGCTGTTCATCTTCATCTGGGTGCGCGCCACGCTGCCGCGCTTCCGCTACGACCGCCTGATGAAGTTCGGGTGGAAGGTGCTCATCCCCGTCTCGATGGCCAACATCATCATCACGGCCGTCGTCGTCGGAACGGTGTTCGCGGACTGATGGGCGTGCTCGATCCGCTCAAGGGCTTCGGGGTCACCTTCCGGAACCTGCTCACCAAGCCGGTCACCATCGGGTATCCCGAGCACAAGACGCCCGTCTACCCGCGCTTCCGCGGCCGACACCGCCTGTGGCAGTTCGAGAACGGCCTCGAGAAGTGCGTGGGGTGCTCGCTGTGCGCCGCCGCGTGCCCGGCCGACTGCATCCGAGTGGTGGCCGAGGAGAACACGCCCGAGAACCGCGTGTCGGCCGGCGAGCGCTACGCCCGCATCTACGAGATCAACATGGCCCGCTGCATCTTCTGCGGCTACTGCGAGGTGGCGTGCCCGTTCGACGCCATCACCCTCGAGCACTCATATGAGCTCAGCGAGTACACCCGCGAGGCGCTGATCTACGACAAGGACATGCTCCTCGAGCCGGCCCCCAAGCAGCCGCCCGTGCGGCCGAACGTGCCCGGCGACCCCACCCCGGCGGTCGACGCCTAGTGCCCGTGGCCACACTCACGCCGGGCACGCCCATGCTGTTCATGGGAGAGGGCTTCCGTGTGCACGCCACCAGCGCCACCACCGGCGGCGGGTTCCTCATCGCCGAGATCGCATCGCGCCCCGGCGGCGGACCGCGGCACCTGCACAGCCACGAGGCCGCCGAGCAGTACATGTGCCTGGACGGCGAGATCACGGTGATCACCGAGGATGGCGTGCACCGGCTGGCCCCGCTCGAGAGCGTGACCATCCGCCCGTGGCTGCCGCACACCTACCGCAACCTGGGCGACTCCCCCGCGCGCCTGCTGTGCACCCTCTCGCCGCCGGACGACATGGAGGCCTTCCTGCTCGAGGTGTGCGAACCGATGGACGACCCCTCGGCGCCGCTGCCCGGGGTGACCCGCGAGCAGAGCGACCACGCCATGGTGCTGGCTGCCGAGCACGGCATGCGCATCCACGACGAGTACGACCCGGCGGTGCTGCAGGACGGGGCGGTGCCGCGTGGGTGAGCAGGTGCTGTTCGCGGTGGCGGCCATCGGCACGCTGGGGTTCGGCGTGGGCGTGGTGTTCTTCAAGGACGCCTTCCGGGCGGCGGTGAGCCTGATCGGCACGCTGCTGTCGGTGGC
The DNA here is from genome assembly GCA_005788075.1 of Actinomycetota bacterium. Classification (GTDB taxonomy): domain Bacteria; phylum Actinomycetota; class Thermoleophilia; order Miltoncostaeales; family Miltoncostaeaceae; genus SYFI01. Next base: position 1,492 of record SXZC01000207.1, on the reverse strand, counting down.
GCTGTTGTTCGTCGCGCTGCTCGCGCCATTCGCCGCGGCGATCCAGGTGATCGTCTACGCCGGCGCCATCGTGGTGATGTTCCTGTTCGTCATCGCCTACCTGGGCGATCGCGGCGCGCTGCCCGGGCCCGACCGCCTCGACCGCTGGCAGGTGTTCGGCTGGCTGGGGCTCATCGGCCTCGGCATGTTCGGCACCGTGGCCATCCTCGACTCCACGGCAGGGCCTGTGCGTGCCGCCCCCGAGACCACCGACGTCGGCTCACCCGCCAGCATCGGCGACGCCTTCCTGTCGTCCCACCTGCTGGCCTTCGAGGTCACCTCGCTGGTGCTGCTGGTGGCGGCCGTGGGCGCGGTGATCCTCGCCAAGGGCGCGGTGCAGGGCGAGGGCGGCCGATGACCGGGGGCATCCTGTGACCGTGCCCATCGGGGCATACCTCGCGCTGTCAATGGCCCTGCTGGTGCTCGGGCTCCTCGGCGTGATGCGCCGGCGCAACCCGCTGATGCTGCTGCTGTCGGTGGAGCTCATGCTCAACGCCGGCAACGTGGCGCTCATCGGTTTCTCGCGCCAGTGGGACGACCCCTCGGGGCAGGTGTTCGCGCTGGTGGTGATGGTGGTCGCCGCCGCGGAGGTGGTGATCGGCCTCGGGCTCACCGTGTCGATCTTCCGCAACCGCACCAACCTCGACGTCGACGAATTGTCGTCGATGAAGGGCTAGCCCGTGGCCACCGCCCTCGCATGGATCGTGCTCGTGGTGCCGCTCATCAGCGGCATCGTGCTGGCCGGCTGGCCCAAGGAGCCGCCGCACGCGGTCACCCGCGTGCTGGGCGTGGGCAGCATCCTCATCGCGTTCATCCTCTCGGCCACCATCTTCGTCGGCCTGCTCGGCAACGCGTCGGACGACCGCGCCTTCACCTCGAGCGCCTTCGAGTGGATCTCCGTCGCCGGCGTGGACGTGAACCTGGCGATCCTGGTCGACCCCCTCAGCGTGATGATGATGCTCATCATCACCGGCGTGGGATTCCTGATCCACCTCTACTCGGTGGAGTACATGGACCACGACCGCGACTACCGGCGCTTCTTCGCATGCATGAACCTCTTCGTGTTCGCCATGCTGCTGCTGGTACTGGCCGCGAACTTCTTCTTCCTCATCGTGGGCTGGGCGTTCGTGGGCCTGGCGTCGTACCTGCTCATCGGCTTCTGGTACCAGCGCCCCTCCGCGGTGGCCGCCGCCAAGAAGGCGTTCGTGATCAACGTGATCGGCGACGTGGGCTTGGTGCTCGGCGCTTTCCTCATCCTGCGCACCCTCGGCACGCTCGACTACGGCGAGGCCTTCGCGCGTGCCCCCGAGATGGGCGCGCAGTCGGGCACCGCGCTGGCCATCTGCCTGCTGCTGTTCGTGGGCGCGGCGGCCAAGAGCGCGCAGGTGCCGCTGCACACGTGGCTGCCCGACGCCATGGAGGGCCCCACCCCGGTGAGCGCGCTCATCCTCGC
>SXZC01000206.1 GCA_005788075.1 Actinomycetota bacterium | reverse complement strand
GGCCTTCGGGCAGATACTCAAGGACGACGTGCTGGGCGGCTGGCCGTGCGTGAACGTCCACTACTCGCTGCTGCCGCTGTATCGCGGCGCGGCGCCGGTGGAGCGCCAGTTGATGGATGGGGTGGAGGAGACCGGCACCACCATCATGCTCATGGACGCCGGGCTCGACACCGGGCCGATCATCGAGGCCGTCCCCGTGCCGCTGGCCCGCGATGACGACGCCGGATCGCTGCTGATGAAGATGGCCGACGCCTCGGGCCCGGCCGTGGTGCGGGCGCTCGACGCCATCGATGCGGGCAGCCTCGAGAGCACGCCGCAGCCCGACGATGGGTGGTCGCTCGCGCCCAAGATCACCGACGACGACCGGCCCATCAGCCCGTCGCGCACCGCCGTGGAGATCCGCAACCAGGTGCGCGCTCTCTCGCCGCACATCGGGGCCACGCTCGGCATCGACGGCCAGCAGTTCAAGATCTGGAACGTGAAGCCCACCAATGCCGCGGCCGTGCCCGGGCTCGTGCGCGATTCCGGGCGCCTCGTGCTGGGCACGGCCTCCGGCGGCCTGGAGATCGTGGAGCTGCAGCCCCCGGGCAAGGCCCGCATGCACGCTGACGCCTTCCTGAGGGGGTATCGCGGTGAGCTCACGCTCACGTCCGCGTAATCCGCGCGAGCAGCGCGCGCAGGCATCGCCCGCCCGGCGCATCGCGCTCGGCGTGCTGCGCCGGGTGGACGAGGGCGCCTACGCCGACCGCGCCCTCACGGCCGAGTGCGCCCGCGCGCGGGTGGACCCGCGCGACCGCCAGCAGGCGCAGCGCCTGGCATACGGGGCCGTGCAGATGCGCCGCCTGCTCGACTGGCTCATCGACGGCGTGGCCGAGAAGCCCGATCGCATCGAGCCCGAGGTGCGCGACGTCCTGCGCCTTGGTGCCTACGAGATCATCTCGTCCGACGGCACGCCGGACTTCGCGGCGGTGAACGAGGCGGCCACGCTCGCCCGGTCGCTGCCCGGGCCCCGTGGCAAGGGATCCGCCCGCGCGGGCCTCGTGAACGCCATCCTGCGCCGCATCGCCGCGGAGGGGCCGCAGCGCATCGCCGGCATCGACCCGTCCGACATCGCGCTGCGCCACTCGTTCCCCGACTGGATCGCCCGGGGCCTCGTCGACTCCCTGGGTCCCGACGACGCCGAGGCGGTGATGGCGGCGGCCAACGTGGCGCCCGAGTCGGCCGTGCGATGGAACACCCTGCGCGGGCCGCGCGAGCAGGTGGAGGAGGATCTGCCCCCGTGGCGGCCCGATCCGATGATCCCCGAGGCCATGGTGCTGGATCAGCCGTTCGCCCTCGAGCATTCGTCGGCGTGGGCGGAGGGGCGCGTGATGGCCCAGAGCCGGGCATCGATGATCCCCGCCCGGGCGCTGATGCCACGGCCGGGCGAGCGCGTGCTCGACCTCTGCGCCGCCCCGGGTGCGAAGGCCACGCAACTGGCCGCGCTGTCGGAGGGGAAGGCCGAGATCGTGGCGGTGGAGCTGCACCCGGCCCGTGCCCGGGCGCTGCGCGAGACCGCCGAGCGCATGGGGGCCCCGATGACCGTGATCGACGGTGACGGGCGCGAGGTGGAGATCCCAGGCGGTCCGTTCGACGCCGTGCTGGTGGATGCCCCGTGCACGGGCACCGGGGTGCTGGCCTCGCGGCCCGATGCTCGGTGGCGGCGGCGCGAGGAGGCCCTTCCACCGCTCGTGGAGATCCAGCAGGGGCTGCTGGCGCGCGCACTCGAGCTGGTGCGCCCCGGCGGGCGGGTGGTCTACTCCACGTGCAGCCTGCTCCGCGCCGAGGACGAGGACGTCGTGCGGGCCTCGGAGGCCGTCGTGGACGACCTCTCCGCGGAGTTCCCCGGCATGGCGTCGCCCGATCTTCCGGGCACGCTTCGCCTGCTGCCGCACGTGCATGGCACGGACGGATTCTTCGTGGCGAGGCTGCGGGGCCGATAACCTGCTGCCGATGCCCGAGATGCCCGCCACTCCCGCGGTGTGCCCCTCGCTGATGTCCGCAGACCCCCTGCGGCTCGGCGAGCAGGTGTCCGCGCTGCTCGACGCCGGTGCCCGCGTGTTCCACGTGGACGTCATGGACGGCTGGTTCGTCCCCAACCTCATGCTCGGCACCGAGACCACCCGCGGCGTCGCCGGGCTCGCCCGGCCACGCGGCGGCCGGGTGGACGTGCACCTCATGGTGGAGAGCCCGCGCGAGGCCATCGGCTGGTACGCCCCCCACGCCGACATGATCAGCGTGCACGTGGAGGCCGACCCGCACCCGCACCAGCTTCTCTCCGAGATCCGCGAGGCCGGTTGCCTCGCCGGCCTGGCCATCAACCCGGGCACCCCGGTGGAGATGGTGCTGCCGCTCGTGGAGCGGCTCGACTACGTCAACTGCATGGGCGTGAACCCCGGGTTCAGCGGCCAGTCGTTCATCCCCGAGACGCTCGGTCGGCTCGGCGCCCTGCGCGACCTGCTGCCCCCGCGCGTGGCCGTGCAGGTGGACGGCGGCATCGGACCGGCGAACATCGCCGACGCCCGGGCCTTCGGCGCCGACCTGCTGGTGTCGGCATCGGCGATCTTCGGGGCCGATGACCCCGTGGCCTCCTACGCCGACCTGGCGGAGCGGGTCGCATCGGCGTGAGCCCTCCCGGGCGCCCCAGCGCGAGCGAGCGCACCCACCTCATCCGCGCCTGCGAGCTGGCGGAGCGCGGTCGCGGCCACGTGAGCCCGAACCCCGCGGTGGGCGCGGTGATACTGCAGGGCGATCAGGCGGTGGGGGAGGGCTGGCACGAGGGCCCCGGCCTCGCGCACGCGGAGCCGGTGGCCATCGCCGCGGCGGGTGAGGCGACGCGTGGCGCCACCCTGGTGTGCACGCTCGAGCCCTGCAGCCACACCGGCCGCACCGGGCCGTGCACGCAGGCGATCATCGATGCGGGCATCGCGCGCGTGGTGGTGGGCGCCCTCGATCCGCTCGAGCGCACCCGTGGCCAGGGGGTGCGGGTGCTGCAGGATGCCGGCATCGAGGTGGCCGTTGCCGATGGCGACGATGCCGTTCGGGCCCGCGAGGCCGCGTCGGCCTTCCTCACCTGGGCCGCCACCGGGCGCCCCGAGGTGCTGTTGAAGATGGCCGCGTCACTGGACGGCCGCGTGGCCACCCGCACTGGCAACACGCGGTGGATCTCCGGCCCGGAGGCCCGGACGCTGGTGCACCGGTGGCGCGCCGAGAGCGACGCCGTGGCCGTGGGCATCGGCACGGCGGTGGCCGACGATCCCATGCTCACGGCGCGCGATGTCGAGGTGCCCGACGGCCGCGCGGCCCTGCGGGTGGTGCTCGACCCTCACGCGCGCCTGGCGCTCGACTGCGCCCTGCTCTCGAGCCTCCACGAGGCCCCCGTGCTTGTCATCGCCGGATCCGCCGCCGATGCGGGGCGCGTGGATGCCCTGCGCGCCGCCGGCGCCGAGGTGGACGTGACCGACGCCGATCACGGCGCGGGCTTCCTGGGGCAGGCCCTGGACGCCCTGGGGCGCCGCGAGGTGCAGTCGGTGTTGGTGGAGGGCGGTCCCACGGTGGCTGGGGGCATGCTCGAGGCCGACCTGGTGGACGTGCTCGCCTGGGTGGTGGCGCCCATGGTGATCGGTGGCGATGGGGCACCGATGGCCGCACGCGGTCACGGCGCCGACCAGATCAGCGACGCCCCGCGCATCCGATCGCCACGCGTGGAGCGCCTCGGCGATGATGTACTGGTGATGGGCCGTCTCAGGCCCGTGCCTGGGGAGGGCTGATCGGGTGTTCACGGGTCTGGTGGAGGAGCTGGGCACGGTGCGCGAGCGCACCCCGAGCGCTGCGGGCGCACGCCTGGTGATCGCCTGCGACGCGGTGCGCGACGGCCTGGCGATCGGCGACTCGGTGTCCGTGAACGGCGCATGCCTCACGGTGGTGGAGATGGGCGACGACTGGTTCGCCGTCGACTGCGTGGAGGAGACGCTCCGGCGCACGTCGGTGGGCGACCGCGAGGCCGGTGACCACGTGAACCTCGAGCGCGCCATGCGCGTGGGCGATCGCCTGAGCGGCCACATCGTGCAGGGGCACGTGGATGGCACCGGCACCGTGCGGTCGTTCACCCCGGAGGGCGACGGCATGCTCATGGCGGTGGGCGCCCCGGACGAGGTGCTGCGCTACGTGGTGGAGAAGGGAAGCATCACCGTCGACGGCGTGAGCCTCACCGTCGCCTCGCGCGAGCCGGACGGCTTCACCATCGCGCTGATCCCCCACACCATGCAGATGACCACCCTCAACCCCGACGCCGTCGGCCGCAGGGTGAACCTCGAGGCCGATGTGGTGGCAAAGTACGTGGAGGCGCTCGTGCGCCCGCACGTCGACGGGGGAGGACCCTCCTGAGCACCCAGACCACGCCGTTTTCCTCCATCGAGGAGGCCATCGAGGACATCCGCGCCGGCCGTATGGTCGTGGTGGTCGACTCCGAGGATCGCGAGAACGAGGGCGACCTGGTGATCGCCGGGCAGTTCGCCACCCCCGACGCCGTGAACTTCATGATCACCCATGGCCGCGGGCTGGTGTGCCTGGCGCTCACCGAGGAGCGCTGCGAGCACCTCGGGCTCATGCAGCAGGTGAAGCGCAACGAGACCCCCCTGGGCACGGCGTTCACCGAGAGCATCGAGGCGCGCGAAGGCATCACCACCGGCATCAGCGCCCCCGATCGCTCGCGCACCATCATGGTGGCCATCGATCCCGACTCCACGGCGGGCGATCTGGTGAAGCCCGGCCATGTGTTCCCACTGCGGGCCAAGTCCGGCGGCGTGCTCGAGCGCGCCGGCCACACCGAGGCGGCGGTCGACCTGGCGCGCATGGCCGGCCTCATCCCGGCGGGCGTGATCTGCGAGATCATGAAGGACGACGGCGAGATGGCCCGGGTGGACGACCTCATCGGCTACGCGCAGCAGCACGGGCTGAAGATGATCACCATCACCGACCTCATCGAGCACCGCCGCCGCACCGAGCGCCTCATCGAGCGCGGTGCGGCGGTGCCGCTTCCCACGGAGTTCGGGGAGTTCACGGCCGTGGGCTACACGTCGCTGGTGGACGGCAAGCACCACATGGCGCTGGTGAAGGGCGAGGTCGCGGGCAAGGAGAACGTCCTGGTGCGCGTGCACTCCGAATGCATGACCGGCGACGTCTTCGGCTCGCTGCGCTGCGACTGCGGCGACCAGCTGCACGCCGCGCTTCGCATGATCGAGGCCCAGGGCGAGGGCGTGCTGCTCTACATCGCCCAGGAGGGCCGCGGCATCGGGCTCATCAACAAGCTGCGCGCGTACGAGCTGCAGGACGCCGGTCGCGACACCGTGGAGGCCAACATCGAGCTGGGCTTCCCAGCCGACCTTCGCGACTACGGCATCGGCGCGCAGATCCTGGTGGACCTGGGCCTCAGCACCATCCGCCAGCTCACCAACAACCCCAAGAAGATCGTGGGCCTCGAGGGCTACGGCCTCAAGGTGGTCGAGCGCGTGCCGATCGAGGTGGAGCCGGGCGACCACAACGCGCGCTACCTGGCCACCAAGCGCGACAAGATGGGCCACATGCTCCACCACAACGGCCTCGACTTGGAGAATCCCGGGTCGTAATCCCGTATTACGGCTGACCGCTGGCGCCGCATGCCGTTCGGGCCCGCAGGTACGATTCCCGCAAGTTCCCCCAAGGAGACCCCACGATGGATCGCGCGGTGACACGCAGTTCACGGGCCTGGCGTATGGCTGCCACCGCCGTCGCCGTGGTGGTGCTCGGCCTCCTGGGCATCGGGGCGCCCGTTGCCGCAGCCACGGTGACGGGCACGGATTGGACCTCGCAAAGTGCTGCCGCGAGTAACCAATGGCTCTCGGTGACCTACGGCAACGGGCTGTTCGTCGCCGTGGCCATGTCGGGCTCAGGGAACCGCGTGATGACAAGCCCCGATGGCGTCACCTGGACCGCCCGCGCCTCTGCCGCGGATAACGAATGGCACTCGGTGACCTATGGCAACGGGCTATTCGTTGCTGTCTCCGATACGGGCGCCAACCGCGTGATGACAAGCCCCGATGGCATCACCTGGACCGCCCGCAACGCTGCCGCGAACATCAACTGGTACTCGGTGACCTACGGAGGCGGGATGTTCGTCGCCGTCTCTGATTCGGGCTCGGGCAACGGCGTGATGACAAGCCCCGACGGCATCACCTGGACGTCGCGCACCCCTTCTGCGGATGACAGTTGGTTCTCGGTGACCTATGGCAACGGGTTGTTCGTCGCCATCTCCTACACGGTCCCCAACAACCGCGTGATGACGAGCCCCGATGGCATCAACTGGACATCTCATGCCTCTGCCGCGGACAACTATTGGGCGTCGGTGACCTACGGCAACGGACTCTTTGTCGCCGTCTCCGAGTCGGGTTCAGGAAACCGCGTGATGACGAGCCCCGATGGCGTCACATGGACGTCCCGCGCCTCTGCCGCGGACCTTTCCTGGTTCTCGGTGACCTACGGCAGCGGTCTGTTCGTCGCCACCGCTCAGTCGGGCTCGGGAAATCGGGTGATGACGAGCCCAGATGGCATCAACTGGACGTCCCGCACCCCTGCCGCGAATAGCGAGTGGACTTCGGTGACGTACGGCAATGGGCTGTTCGTGGCCGTCGCCGCGTCGACCCCCACAAGGGTGATGACCAGCGGCGGGCTGATCCCGCCGACTCCATCTGCACCGACGGCGACCGCCGGCGATGCCTCCGCGACGGTCAGCGTGGCGGCTGGGTCTGGTCCGGGTGGCGCTGCGACTTCCTACCGCGTGCAGGCGAGCCCGGGTGGCGCCAGCTGCACGATCACCAGCGCCCAGGGCGGCTCGTGCACCATCACCGGGCTTGCGAGCGGCACCGCCTACACATTCACCGCGACCGCATCGAATACGTACGGAATGTCTGCGGCGTCGGCAGCGTCAACCGCGGTGACGCCCACGGCTGCCCCCACAGTCGGCCCGAGCACACCGACGACCACCCCCGCGACTGCGCCGCCGGCCACCCCGGCAGCCACCCCGACCACCCCGACGACCCCGACTGCCGTGCGATGGTCGAGCTCACGCCTCACAACCGGCCTCGTGACGGCGACCTTCGCCGCCACCGCGGATACGACCTACCGCATCAGCGCCACAAGGCAATCGGGCGCGCGCCTGACCGCGGCCGCCACAGGCGCTGTGCGCGGGTCGTGCACGGTCGCTGCGAAGAACAGCACGAGCACCCGGGTTGCCACCTGCACGATCCGCTTGAAGACCGCGGGCGCATGGCGGGTGTCGATCACCCCGGTCAAGGCGGGCGTCACCGGCACGGCCTCGACGAGGCGTCTGATCATCACGGCACCGCCACAGGCGAGGTCGAGCTATCCCGTAACCGGGTAGAGGCACGCGCGGCCCCGGCGGGGAGCTCCGTCGCGGCGGCAGGAGGGTGCCGGGGTGGCGCATGCCGCACCGCAACGGGCTCGACCTGGAGAATCCCGAGTCGTAATCCCGTGTTTCCGCTGACCACTTGCGGAACATGCCGCGCGGACTCGCCCGTATAATCGGCGCGTGTTCCCCCGAGGAGGCCCCACGATGGATCGCGCGGTGACACGCAGTGCACGGGCCTGGCGTGTGGCTGCGACCGCCATCGCCGGGGTGGTGCTCGGCCTCCTGGGCATCGGCGCGCCCGTTGCTGCAGCCACGGTCACGGGCACGGATTGGACTGCTCAGGCATCTGCCGCGAATAACGGCTGGCTGTCGGTGACCTACGGCAACGGGCTGTTCGTCGCCGTCGCAGAATCGGGTACCGGCAACCGCGTGATGACAAGTACGGATGGCGTCGTATGGACTGCCCGCACCTCTGGCGCCGATGAGTCCTGGGATTCGGTGACGTACGGCAATGGACGGTTCGTGGCTGTCTCTTATGACGGCACCGGCGGCGGCGTGATGACAAGCCCCGATGGCATCACCTGGACATCCCATGCCTCTGGCATCGCCAATGCGTGGAGTTCAGTGACCTACGGCAACGGGCTGTTCGTCGCCGTTGCCCGGGCTGCCGGCACCCGCGTGATGACGAGCCCCGATGGCGTCACATGGACTCCCCGCACCTCTGCCGCTGCTAACGACTGGTACTCGGTGACCTACGGCAACGGGCTGTTCGTTGCCGTCGCCGCGTCGGGCTCAGGCGACCGCGTGATGACGAGCCCCGATGGCGTCACATGGACTACCCGCACCTCTGCCGCAGATCACTCCTGGGTTTCGGTGACCTACGGCAACGGCCTGTTCGTCGCCGTCGCCCAGTCGGGCACCGGCGACCGCGTGATGACGAGCCCCGATGGCGTCACATGGACTACCCGCACCTCTGCCGCGGATAACTCCTGGAATTCGGTGACCTACGGCAGCGGGCTGTTCGTGGCTGTCTCCTATGACGGCACCAACCGCGTGATGACAAGCCCCGATGGCATCACCTGGACCAGTCGTGTCTCTGCCGCAGCTAACGACTGGTACTCGGTGACCTACGGCAACGGCCTGTTCGTGGCCGTCGCCTATACGGGTCCCGGTAACCGCGTGATGACAAGCGGCGGATTGATCCCGCCGCCCCCTTCGGCACCGACGGCGACAGCCGGCGACGGCGCTGCGACCGTCAGCGTTGCGCCGGGGTCCGGCCCGGGCGGCGCCGCGACCTCCTACCGCGTGCAGGCAAGCCCGGGTGGAGCCAGCTGCACGGTCACAGGCGCCCAGGGTGGCTCATGCACGGTCACGGGCCTTGTGAATGGCACCGCCTACACATTCGCTGCGACTGCATCGAATACGTATGGAACGTCGGTGGCGTCGGCCGCGTCGGGCACTGTGATCCCCGCGACCACCACGACCACCCCGACCGCCCCGACGACCCCGACCACCCCGACCACCCCGACCACGCCGACTGCCGTGCAGTGGTCGAGTTCGCGCCTCACAACCCGCCCCGTGACCGCGACCTTCGTCGCCCTTGCAGGTGCGGCCTACCGCATCAGCGCAACCCGGCAATCGGGCCCGCGCATGTCAGCCGCCACAAGGTCTGTGCGCGGCTCGTGCACGGTCGCAACGCACAAGAAGACAAAGAAGAGGATGGCCACCTGCACGATCCGCCTGAGGGCGGCAGGCACCTGGCGAGTGTCGATCACCCCGGTGAAGGCGGGCGTCACCGGCACCGCCGTGGCAAAGCGCCTGGTCGTCAAGGCGCCGGCGAAGAGGGTGCGCTGAGGCCAGCAGGAGGAGCAGGTCGAGCGATCCCGTCACCGGTCGCGGGCGCGCGCGGACCCTGCGGGCCCACTGCGGGCCTGGCCCGGGTGAGTTACCGGATTCGCATGACTTCGCCGGACGGCCCCGCGCGGATTCCACCGGGGCTGAGGGCTTGCCCCCTGGGCACCATGATGGACCTACGGGGTGTGTCGACCACCAGTGAGGGGCCCGCAGGGCGCTCTGCCTGCGACATCTCCACCGGCGCGCAGATCCTGGTGGACCTGGGCCTCAGCACCATCCGCGAGCTCACCAACAACCCCAAGAAGATCGTCGGCCTCGAGGGCTACGGCCTCAAGGTGGTCGAGCGCGTGCCCATCGAGGTGGAGCCGGGCGACCACAACGCGCGCTACCTGCAGACCAAGCGCGACAAGATGGGCCACATGCTGCACCACAACGGGCTGGACCTCTCGGATGGCGCCCCGGCAGGCGAGAGCTAGCCGCCTTCCATCCGTAGGGGTTGTGCGGCGCCTGTTCCGTCTTTCGTAACCCCCTGAATCAGGATCGTGGGATATCCCACGAATCATCGGGTGAGGCTTCCGCGTGCCGTGGACGGCTGCCAGTGTTTCGGCATCTGCCGTCTATTAAGCGAGGTAGTGGTCCAGTGGTAAACCCCCATGTGCGCGGCGCGCGGCAGCGCGTCGTCGAGGCGCTCCCGGGATCGCGCGGGCTGGTAGCTGTCGCGGCGCTGGTGATGCTTGCCATCCCGGCCACGTCGCTTGGCGCTGACTACCTCTACTACAGCGGCACCGGCACCGCTGGTGGCTCGTGGCCCGATGGCTTCATCGGGCGCGTCAACCAGGACGGCACCGGTAACAACCCGTCGTTCATCGCGCAGCAGGCCGGCGCCAAGCCGGCCATGGTCGCCGCCAGCAGTACTCACCTGTTCTGGGGACCGAACAGCCCATTCGTCGGGCGCGCGAACCTCGACGGCTCGGGCGCGTCGTTCACGTGGCTCGACGGCACGGGGGCGCTATCGGGGGCAGTGGCCGTGAACAGCAAGTACATCTTCTACGGCAACACCGTTCCGTCCGGCAACTACATCGGCCGGGCCAACCTCGACGGCACGGGGAACAACCCGACCTTCGCCGCCGTCCCCGGGAATTTCGCGTCCTCGATCGCCGCGGATGAGTCCCACGTCTACTGGGTGACGTACCTGGCGGGCGCCACGGTGAACCGCATGTCTGTCGACGGCACGGGTGCCAACACCAACTTCATCACCGGACTCACCGATGCGCAGGCCGTTGGGGTCACTCCCACTCATGTGTATTGGGTCGATGATGTGGGGTCGACATCGTCGATCGGGCGCGCGAACATCGACGGCTCAGGCATCAACAGGTCGTTCATCACGGGGCTCGCGGACCAGGGTTCCGCGATCGCGGTCACCGGCACCAAGATCTTCTGGGGCATCGCGGGGCGGGATGGCGGTTCGCCGATCCCCGGCAGTATCGGCGTGGCCAACATCGATGGATCGAACGTGAACCAGGCCTTCGTCACGAACCTTCCTCCGAACCTCTACGGGCTCGCGACCCAGTACGCCGGGAGCGCATACGCCCTCACCGTCTCGCGCACGGGGGCGGGCTCGGGCACGATCACCTCGACCCCCGCAGGCATCGCCTGCGGATCCACCTGCACGGCCGACATCGCGCCCGGCACGTCGGTGTCGCTCGCCGCGAAAGCGGATTCGGGCTCGGTGTTCACGGGGTGGTCGGGGGCCTGCTCCGGGCCGACGACCCCCTGCGCAGTGACGATGAGCGCGGCCCGCGCGGTGACGGCGACCTTCTTCAAGTCGAGCGACATGCGCGCCACCGTCCTCGCGCCGCGCCGCCGCGTCGTGAGCGGGCAGGCCTTCCGCCTGGCGATCAGGGCGAGGAACACCGCAGCCACCACTGCGACCTCCGTCACATCGTGCCTGCGCCTGCCAGCGAACCTGGCGGTCGTGCGGGCGCCGGGCGCACTGCGTTCCGGTCGCACGGTGTGCTTCCGACTGGGTGACGTCATGGCGGGCACGCAGGTGACGAAGTCGATCACCGTTCGCGCCGCGGCGACCAGGCGGGTCACGCGCACCGTCGCCGGCAGCGACCGCCTGGCCGGTGGCAGCGCCGTGAACGCCACGCCGGTGAGCATCACGATCGTCCCGCGCGCCGCTCGGGCGAGGGTCACCGGCTAGCTGATCCGCATCACCGTGCCGTCGGCGGTCACCGAGACCGCGGCGGCGCGGTGGCGGGCCGGCAGATGCAGCATCGACCGCGAGGCCCTTGCCGATGCCACTCAGGTCGAGTTGGGCGATCGCCCCGCGCGCTAGCTGGCCATCGAGCATGACAAGATGGGGCGCATACGGCACCACAGCGGGCTCGACCTGGAGAGCCCGCAGGCGTAGGAGAACATGACCGCGTCCCTCGGGAAGACCCTCCGACTCACCCCTGTCGTAATCGCCCCGTCCATCGGCGCAGGGCTCGTCGCGGGCCGCGGCTCGTCGTCATCGGCCTCCGAGCCCTCGACCACGTCAGCGCCTCCTGTGCGCCAGGCCGCTGGCGTGTCCCAGGAGGAGTTGCGTCGCCGCGCGAAGGGCGCGGTCGAGGAGTTCCACAAGCAGGGGGAGGCCATCCAGCGCCAAACCACTGGGGCCGTGGACAGGACCTTCGACGACCGGCGCCCCTAGGAGCCGGGTGTGACGGATCGACCGCAGTCGGGCGCCACGCGGTGGGCGCTGTTCATCGCGACCGTGCTGGGCGTCCTGTGCCTCTGCGCCGCGACCGCGCCGGCCCAGGGGAGCACGCAGATCTTCATCAAGACGCTCCAGGGGAAGACCATCACCATCGACATCACCGACGCAGACACCGTGTCGAGCGTGAAGGACAAGATCCGGGACATCGAGGGGATTCCACCTGACCAGCAGACGCTGTGGTACGGCGGGCAGCAACTGCCGAACCTGCCCGGGGGCGCATACGGGACCCTGGTGGCCGCGGCCGGCGCCGGAGCGCAGGCGCGGCCCCGCGAGGCGGCGCGCATCACCGGCGTGACGCGTCCATCCATGCGGGTCGTCATGCAGACCGTCACGGAAGCACGATCGCCGCGGCATGTCCGCGGGGCCCTCGACCTTGGCTCCGCGCGCACCGCTGGACTTGGTGCGATCGCCGCTGCGGGGGGCTTGTCGATTCCACGCGGGGCGACCGTGACCGCGCGGATCAGCGGCCGTGGCCCAGGGGTCACCATCACCGGGAGTGCCCTTCGCATAGCCCGGCCCGGCGCCCACCGCATCGTTGTCACGGTCACGGGGCCTGCCGGCGGGGACAGGCGAGCGCCCGTCCTCGTCACCCGCGACTGACGGAGTCGGCACCGCGGGCAGGGGAGCATCGCGCGGAGCCCGATGGTCCCCCGGCTAGCTGATGCGCACCACCGTGCCGTCCGTGGTCACCGCGACCGCGGCCGCGCGGTGGCGGGCCAGCAGGGGGGCGGCGTCCTCGGGGCCGGCCAGCACCACCGCCTTGGTGAGCGCCTCGGCCAGCCAGGCCTGCCGGGCGACCACGCTCACCTGCGCCACCGGCGCGTCGGTGGGCAGGCCGGTGGCGGGGTCGATGAGGTGATGCACCTCGGTGCCATCGGCGCGCAGCCACCTGCGGCGGTTGGTGCCGCTGGTGCAGAGGCCGCCCTGCTGGAGCGTCACCTCGGCCACGCCGGGAAGGTCGCCGCCATCCGGGTGCTGGATGCGCAGGCGCCAGTCGCCCGACGGGCCGCGGCCGCGCACGCGGATGTCGCCCCCCAGGTTCACGAGCGCGCCCTGCGCCCCGCGCCGCATGAGCCCCGCCGACACCATGTCGGCTGCGAGGCCCTTCCCGATGCCGCCGGGATCGAGCGAGCGGCCTGCGGGCACCACCACCGTGCCGACCCGCTCGTCGATGCGCAGGCCCAGGGTGGTGGGGCGCACGCGGGGGGTGAGGGTGACGCGAGCCGATGGCGCCCCCGGCGGGGTGAGCGACAGGTGGTCGCGGTCGTAGCCCAGGGCGACGATCTCCCCGCCGAGCAGCGGATCGAAGCGGCCCCCCGTGAGGGCCTCGGCGCGCACGGCCCGGCGGGCCAGCATCAGCATCTCGGGCGACGCCGGAACCGCCCTGCCTGCCTGCGCATTGATGCGGCTGAGCTCACTCGCAGGGTTGAAGCGGGTCCATGCCGTCTCCAGCGCCCGCACCTGTTCCTCGGCCCACGCGAGGTCGGCGGCGTCTCCGCCCACCACGATCACGCGGCAGTCGGATCCCATCGCGCGGAAGCGGGCGTCGCCCCGTGGGGCGTCACCCGCTTCCGCGTGGGTCACTTCGACGAGTTGGAGTCGTCGTCCGGGCCGTCGGAGGAGTCCTCGCAGTCCTGCACCGAGGAGTTGCTCGGGCCCACGCACACCTCGAAGTAGGTCGGGCCGCCCGACTGGCCACCGGCCTGGACGTCGACCCACGTGGATCCGTTGTTGCCGCTCACGCCCGCCTCGGAGCCGCCCCACTTGCCCCAGCCGCCTCCGCTGCCACCCGAGTTGGTGATCTTGTAGCCCTGCGACTCGAGCTGCGACTGGTAGTCGCTGGTGACGGCCGATGCCGCGGTTCCGCTGATGGAGTAGCGGGTGTACTGCGCGCCGTTCTTGCCGTCGCTCTCGAGCTGCTGGGCACCCGAGGGCGCGGTGAGGTTCGGGCCGCCCGTCGACGCGGGGGCCTGCGCCGACGTGGTGGTGGCCGGAGGCGCGGCCTCAGTGGTTGCGGGTGGCGCCTGGGTGGTGGACGGCGGCGCGGCCTCGGTGACGGTGGTGGCCGGCGTCGAAGAGTCGTCGCCGAAGCAGCCCGCAAGGGCGATGGTGCTCAGGGCGACGAGGGAGCCGGCGGCGATCTGGCGCTTCAAAGGGGGCCTCCAGTGGTTTGCTCGGGGGGAAGCCTACGCAGCCACCTCGGCGTTGGCCTCCACGGGCCTGCGTGCGCCCGGGGTTCGCGTGGCGCATGGCTGCCTGCTGGTTATCCTGCCCGCGATGCCCGCGGCTTCCCGTCAACGCCCCGCGCCCGCCATCGGGTGGGGCGCATGGCTGCTGCGGGCCGCCGTGCTCACCGTCGCATTCGCCGGCTCGGATGTGCTCTCGAGCCTCACGTCCGCCCCGGGATCGGGAATCGCCGGAATCTGGGTTCCCGGGGGCGTTGCACTGGCCGGGCTCCTCCTCGGGGGCATCTCGCTGTGGCCCGCGATCGTGGTGGGGGGGCTTGCCGCCGCGCCGGCCTACGGGGTGATCGGCGCATCCACCGTGCCCGTGGTGCTGGCGAACGCCGCCGCAGTTCTTGTGGCGGCCTGGGCCATCCGGCGGCTCGGCACCGACCTGCGCCTCGGGCGAATCGGGGATGTCGCGCGGTTCCTGCTGGGCGCGGCGGCGGGTGCGGTGCCCCTGGGCGCGGCGGGGGTGGCGGCGCTGCTGGCGCTCGGGCCGGTCGAGACCGACCCCACGGGCAGCGTGGTGAGCCTGTGGATCCTGTCGACGATCACAGGCTTCGTGGTGGTGGGCGGTGCCGCCTGCGTGCTCTGGTGCCGCCGCCGCGATGCCGTCCCCGTGCGGCGCCTGGTGGAGGTGCTCGGCCTGCTCGTCATCACGGCGGCGCTCGCCTTCGCCGTGTTCGTGGACGAGTGGAGCGGCCTCACCCTGGTGCTGCTGCTCGTGGCATCGGTCGTCGCCGCGCGCGGGGGACCGAGGGCGGCTGCGCTGGCATCGACCCTCGTGTTCTCGTTCGCGGCCATCGCCGTGCTGGACGGCGGCGGCCCATTCGGTGGCGACAGCGTCACGGGGCGGTCGCTCACCTACCAGACCGCGGTGCTGGTGATGGCGGTCGGCATGCAGGGACTGGGCGCGCTCGGCTCGCGAGAGCCGGGCGCCACGCCGGGCACCCCCGGCGCCGGCTTGGCCATCGGGCTGCTCGTGGCCGGAGGCCTCGCGCTCGGCCTTGCCGAGGGCGTCGTGACCCCCGAGGTGATCCAGCTGGTACCCAAGCCGCAGGTGACCCTCATCGGTCTGCTTATGGGGCTCGTGGTGGTGGTGGGTGCCGTGGCGGGCACGGGGCCCACGGGGCACGTAGAGGCCCTGCGCGCCGCCCGGGGGCGGTGGTGGGCGCTCGGGGCGATCGCCGGGATCGCCCTGTTCGGCGCCGAGGAGCTCTTCCTGATGGCGCTGGCCAACACCGGCACCACCCGGGCGATCGTGCTGGCCAGCCTGGCACCCGTGATCCTGCTCATCGTCGCGATGGCGCGACGCCAGGTGCCGGTGACGGCCACCGTGCTCGGAAGCATCGTCGTGGTGATGCTGGGCTTCTACGCGATCACCCCCGGCCAGGGCTGGGTGGACGGCTTGGCGTCGCCCGGCATGTGGCTCGGCCTCGCATCGTCGGTGAGCACGGCGGTGCTGCTGCTCGCCCTGTTCGAGTGCCGGCGCACGGCGGGCACCGGCCCCACGCTGCTGGTGGCGTTCTCCGTCGCGGCCGTGTGCGCGGTCGTGCTCTGCGCCGCGCTCGGCGTGCTGCCCGGCCCGGACGTCTGGGGCCGGGAGGGAGTGATGGGGGGGATCCTCTACGTCGCCATCATCGGCACGCTCGTGCCCATGGTGCTGGCCACCTGGGCCGTGCCCGTGCTCGGCGCCGCGTGGGTGGCGTTGTTCGAGGTGCTCGCGCCGCCCATCGCAGTGATGGCCGCCATTGCATGGGGCGAGTCAGGGCTGGGCCAGTGGCAGGCCGCGGGCATCGTGCTGCTGCTGGTGGGCATGGCCCTCGGGGCGCGGTCGCATGCCGGGGTGCACGGCGAGGGCGCAAGCGCCCGCTGATCCGCCAGCGGGGCGTCCTAGCCCAGCGGGATGCGCACGGGGACCCCGCCGATCGACCCCGTATACGCGCGCTGGCCTCCGCGGGCGAGGTAGAGGGTGCCGTCCCATGCTCCCGGGCCATTCACTTGCACCGCGCCCTCGAAGGTGTTCCCGTTGAAGCTCAGGGTTCCGGTAATGGCCACCCCGCGCACCGCGCTGAAGCGCGAGAAGCGGATCTCCGCGCCGAGGAAGTCGAGCGGGCGCGCCGTGCCGCCCCGGATGCCGGGCAGGCGGTCGAGGCCCGCCTCGGTGGCAGCGGGCATGGCATCCACGCCATCGCGCACGGCCATGCGCGCCGCGTGCGCCACGCGGCCGGCGGTGCCGGGCGCGCCGCTGGGGCTCACCCGGCCGAGGTCGGCCGGCGGCACGGGCACCGGGTAGGGGATGGGCGCCTCGCGGTTGCAGGCCTGAGTCGACACGCGTCGCCCCGCGAGCAGGTTGGCCAGCTGATCGTCCGCGCACGTGAGCGAACCGAGCACCGAGTGGCCCGCGCCCGGTGCGATCAGCAGGTGTGATCCCGGTGCGCGGGCGGCCACGGCCTGGGCCGATGCCACCGGCGTGCGCATGTCCTGCCCGCCCGCCAGAAGCAGGGTCGGCACGGCCGGGAGCGGTCCGGGCTGGAGCGGGTCGACGGCGGCATCGGGCCATGCGGTGCAGCGGCTGCCCGTGGAGTCGGCGGTGGCATTCGCCAGGCTGAACGGCGCGAACGCGGCCGACTGCGCCGCGGCAGCCGCCTGAAGGAGCGCCGGGCGCTGGTCGAGCGGGGTGGCCGAGGTCCACTGGGCATTGGTGTCCGCGCAGATGGTCGACCAGAAGAGCGCTGTGGAGATCTCGTTGGGCGGAGGCGGGCCGCCGCCGCTGATCGCGATGGTGAGCATCCTCATCATCGGCGCAGCGTCGCCGGTCGCCGCCGCCCGGGCGGCACCCGGCCAGAGGCGCCGCAGTCCGATGTCGAGGTCTCCTGATGCGAGCAGGTAGGGAAAGTCACCCTGGTTGCCGGGTCCACCCAGGCTGGAGCGCACCACCGAGCCGGACATGGTGGTGCGCCGCCCGCGCAGGGCCGTCGAGGCGGTGCGCGCCACCAGCGTCGAGACGTCGGCCACGGGATCGCGCGTGATGCCCCTGCAGCGACGGCCCGAGCACAGGCCCTGGAGGATGGGGTTCGTGGATGCGTAGAACGGCACGTCGAGGCCGGTGAAGGTGGCGGGGTCGACGACCGAGTCGAGCACCAGGTGGCTGACCCGCGTCGGGAACATCTGCGCGTAGTACTGGGACACGTACGTGCCGTACGACACGCCGCCGAGCGCGAACGACTCCACCCCGAGCCCGGCGCGGAGGTCCTCGATATCGAGGGCGCTGTCACGCGATCCGTAGAACACCCGATTCGGCCCCACCTGCGCGGCGCACTGGCCCACGGCCTTCGCGGTCTCGGTGGACGTCCTGCTGTCGAGGGCCGTGCAGCGCAGCGCTCCGTTGCCCGTGCCGCGCTGGTCGAACATCACGAAGTCCCACCCGGGGATCGCCGCCGCGACGGGGTCCTCTGGGCTCACGGGCGTGCCCGCCTGGCCCGGTCCGCCCGCGAGCAGCACGATCGTGCCCCGCCGGGTGGTGCGGGCGGGCAGTCGCTCCACGTGCAGCCTGAGCGTGCCCTTTGCCGGGTCGGTGCGGTCGAGCGGCACCACGAGGGTTGCGCACTGCACCGCCGGGCGGCCCTTGCACTTACTGAAGGCGAGCGGCGCGGCGCTCGCCGTGCCCGCGACCAGGGTGGCCGTTGCGGTGATGACAACGGCGATGAGCAGGCGCAGGCGCGACACGCGACGAGTGTGGCACACCGTCGGCACGGCGCCCGCGCGGCCGGGGCGCGGCGTAGCCTGTTGCGCCATGGCCCGAACCGATCCCGCACCACCCGCCGAGAAGCTCATGGTCGACGACGTCCGCGTGGCCGCCGTGGTGGCCGGGTTCCATCGGGCGGTGGCCGAGTCGCTCCTGCAGGGCGCCATCGACCGCCTCGCCGAGAGCGGCCTGCCGGCTGATCGCGTAGACGTGCAGTGGATCCCCGGCGCCTATGAGGCCCCGGCAGCCGCGGCCGCGCTGGCAGACACCGGTCGGTACGCCGCCATCATGGCCCTCGGCGCGGTGATCCGCGGCGAGACCGCCCACTTCGACTACGTCTGCGACGCGGCGGCGAGCGGGCTCATGCGCGTATCGCTCGACACCGGAGTGCCCTGCGCGTTCGGGATCCTCACGTGCGACACCAAGGCGCAGGCCGAGGCGCGGGCGGGTGGCGACAAGGGGAACAAGGGCGACGAGGCCGCGGACGCGGTCGTCGCGATGATCAACCTGCTGGCGTCCGCCCGGGCGATGGGCCCGGGAGGGGCGAGCCGGTCCTAGGCGCCGGAGACGGCCTTCTGCACCTTGCCGGCCTTCAGGCAGCGGGTGCAGACGTACGCGCGCTTCGGCGTGCCGTTCTCGATGATGCGCACCTTCTGGAGGTTCGGGTCGAAGCGACGGGACGTCGCGCGCATGGAGTGGCTGCGGTTGTTCCCGAAGGCGGGACCCTTGCCGCAAGAAGTGCAGACCTTCGCCATGTCGACTGGTTACCTCGAGTAGGAGAGACGGAGCGACGCCGGGCGCCGCGACCCGGGCACGATGCCACAACCGGGCGCGGGTTGCCAGCGTGAGCGTGCCGCGGGGCGCATTCGGGCTGGCGCGGGCCTCCGGCGCGGGCGACGCGCGCCCGCACAGGCCTGGCCCCGCCTGGTGGCGTGCTCGCGTGCTGGAGCTTCCGGGCGTGGGCCCCGCCACGGCCGAGCGGGCCGAGGCCATCGGAATCCGCACCATCGGAGACCTGGCCGAACACCTGCCCGCCCGCTACCTGTCGTATGACGCCGCGCGACCCATCGCGGGGCTCGCCGACGGCGAGGAGGCCACGATCCGCGTGGTGCTCGACTCCATCGCGGTGGTGCCCACCCGGCGCCGCGGGCTCCGGATCGTGCGGGCGAAGGTGCACGACGACTCGGGCGCGATCTCCGCGGTGTGGTTCAACCAGGCGTATCTCGCGGGCGTGCTCGAGCCCGGGGATGAGCTGATGATCCGCGGCAAGGTGGCGCTCAAGCCCCAGCGCCAGGTGACGGTGAAGGCCCATGAGGTGCTTGGGGGCCCGGCATCGGAGGGGCTGCACACCGAGGGGCTCGTGCCCGTGTACCCGGCCACCGAGGCCCTGCCCGCCCGCCGGCTTCGCGAGATGGTGGATGCCGCGCGCCCGTGCCTGCCCGCCGCCCCGGAGATCCTCCCGTCGTGGATCCGCGCGCGCCTCGCGCTGCCCACGCGCGCCGATGCCCTGTCGGCCATGCACTTCCCGCGCACCGCCCGCGAGCCGCGCGCGGCCAGGCGCCGCCTGGCCTTCGAGGAGCTCCTCGTGCTGCAGCTGGGCCTCATCGCCGTGCGCCGGCACGAAGAGGTGGCCCGTCGCGCACTGCCCCTCGAGCCGACCGGTGCGGTGATCGACCAGGTGCGGGCCGAGTTGCCCTTCACGCTCACGAGGGAGCAGGAGCGCGTGGCCCGCCAGGTGGCGCGCGACATCCGCCGCGAGCGGCCCATGCGGCGCCTGCTGCAGGGCGAGGTGGGCGCGGGCAAGACCGTGGTGGCGGCGCTGGCCTGCGCGCAGGCCGTGGAGGCCGGCGCGCAGGCGGCGATCCTCGTGCCCACGGAGACGCTCGCCGAGCAGCACATGCGCACCCTCGACTCCCTGCTGGCCCCGGCGGGAATCTCGCCGGTGCTGATCACGGGAAACGTGCCGCATGCCGAGCGCGAGAGGCGCGAGATGGCCGTGGCCACCGGAACGGCCCAGGTGGTGGTGGGCACGCAGGCGCTGCTGGTGGGAGGCGTGCGGTTCCACCGGCTCGGGCTCGTGGTTGTGGACGAGCAGCACCGCTTCGGCGTGGAGCAGCGCCAGGCCCTTGCTGACCGCGTGGGATCCGGGGCAGATGCCGCCCACCTGCTCTACATGACGGCCACGCCCATTCCCCGCACGCTCGCGCTCACGGCGTATGGCGACCTGCGGGTGTCGGCCATTCGCGGCCGGCCCCCGGGGCGGCAGGACATCGCCACGCGCTGGGTGCGCGAGGAGGATCGCGAGGATGCCTACGAGCAGGTGCGCGCCGAGCTCCGCCGGGGTCGGCAGGCCTACGTGATCTGCCCGATGGTCGACCAGGGAGAGGAGGGCGTGGCCGCGCGCTCGGCGGTGGAGGAGGCCCGCCGGCTGGCCGATGGCCCATTCCGTGACTTCCGCGTGGGCCTCGCCCACGGCGCGCAGAAGCCCGATGAGCGGCGCGCGGCCATGGCGGCGTTCGCTGCGGGGGATACCGACCTGCTGGTGGCCACGACCGTCGTGGAGGTGGGCATCGACGTGCCGAACGCCACCGTCATGGTTGTGGAGGACGCCGACCGCTTCGGCCTCGCCCAGCTGCACCAGTGGCGCGGGCGCGTGGGGCGCGGCGAGCATGCCGGCATGTGCCTGGTGTTCGCCGAGCCCGCGGCCGAGGACGGCGTACGGCGGCTGGAGGCGCTCGTGCAGACCAACGACGGCTTCCGCCTGGCCGACATCGACCTGGACATCCGCGGCGAGGGCAGCATCCTCGGCCTGCGGCAGTCGGGCCCCACCGACCTGCGCTTCGCGCGGCTCTCGCGCGATCGCCGGTCGCTCGCCGAGGCGCGGCGCATCGCCAAGGTTGCGCTCGAGCGCGACCCGCGGCTCGAGCAGCCGGAGCACGTGCTGCTGGGCGACGCCGTGCGCGCTGCCTTCCCCGACATGCCCCGGCTGCTCGACGCATGAGGGTGATCGCCGGGCACCTCGGGGGCCGCAGGCTCATCGCGCCGTCGGGCACGGGTACCCGTCCGACGTCCGACCGGGTGAAGGAGGCGCTCTTCTCGATCATCGGTCCGGTGGATGGCGACCGCGTGCTCGACCTGTTCGCCGGATCGGGCGCGCTGGCCATCGAGGCGCTGTCGCGCGGAGCGGACCGCGCCACCTGCGTGGACGACGATCGCGGCGCGGCCGACGCCATCGCGGTCAACGCGTCGGTGCTGGGCCTGGGCGACCGCCTGCGGGTGGTGCGCCGCGGCTGGCGCGGGGCGCTGCAGGCCGCGGCCGAGGCCAGGGAGGCCTACGACCTGGTGCTGGCCGATCCGCCGTACGACCTGCTGCCCGTGATCATCGAGGAGATGGGGGAGTCCCTCGCGAACGTGCTCGCCCCGGGGGCCGTGGTGGTCATCGAGCATGCCCGGGGTGCGATCATGGGGCCCGGCGGGGTTCCGGGCATCGCCGTCGAACGTGAGACCACGCGAAGGTATGGGGATACGGAGATCACCGTGATCTGGACGCCGGGAGAAGGAACATGAGCACCGGAGGGCGAATCGCCCTGTGTCCGGGTACCTACGACCCGGTCACGTACGGACATCTCGACATCGTGGAGCGGGCCTCGCGCCTGTTCGACGCGGTCGTGGTGGCCGTCGCCGAAGGATCGAACAAGAAGAAACCGCTTTTCACCGCGGACGAGCGAAAGACCATGGTGCGCACGAGCGTCGAGCATCTCGGGAACGTGGAGGTGACGGGCTTCAATGAGCTCGTGACGTCGCATGCCCGTGCCGTCGGCGCCACGGCGATCCTGAAGGGCGTCCGCAGCGCGGCCGACTTCGACTACGAGTCGCAGATGGCCCAGTTCAACCACCGCCTGGCCCCAGAGGTCGAGACGGTTCTCCTGCCCGCATCGCCCGAGTGGGCATTCCTCAGTTCTTCCGGCGTCCGTGAGGCCGCCGCCTGGGGGGCTGACGTGAGCGGATGGGTGCCGCCGCACGTCGCCGAGGCCCTCCTCGACCGAATCGGCCCCACCGCCTGACAAAGGACGACCCCATGGATGTTCTCGCCCTCATCGACAAGCTGGACGACCTCGTGCACAACGCGCGCGCGGTGCCCCTGACGGATCAGGTGCGCATCGACCGCGAGGCCGTGTACGAGATCCTCGACCAGATGCGATCCACGCTGCCTGAGGAGATCAAGCAGGCGCGCTGGATCGTGAAGGAACGACAGGAGATGCTCGCCGAGGCCAAGCGCGAGGCCGACCGCATCGTTGACGAGGCCAAGGAGAAGGCCGAGCGCCAGGCCTCGCAGCAGGAGGTCGTGAAGCTCGCCGAGAAGCAGTCGGCCGACCTGCTCGACGAGGCCCGCCAGCGCGAGCGCGAGGTGCGCCTCGGTGCCGAGGACTACGCCGACGAGGTGCTCGGCACGCTCGAGGTGAACCTCGAGAAGTTCACGGCCGCCGTGCGCCGTGGCCGCGAGCGCCTGCAGGGCAAGTCCGAGGATCGCGTCGATGACGGCCCGTTCGTCAGCGACGAGGCCGACTCCAGCGACTACTAGGCGATGACCACCGGGCACCGGGACGCGCCGGAGGGGGTCGTCGACCTCCGCCGGCTCGATCTGGCGCCCGGTGCGGGCGCGCGGGTGGACGTGCCCGTGGCGCTCGAGGACATCACGCTGGGCGGGCAGCCGTACGCACCCGACCCGCGCGTGGTGGATGCCCATCTCGACGTGGGGTCGTCCGGATCGGGCCTGGGCCTCCGGCTGAGGTTCGCCACCATGCTCACGGGCCCGTGCCAGCGCTGCCTCGCCCCGTCGCGCTTCACCGTCGAGGTGGACGCGCGCGACTTCCAGGCATCGGGACGCGATGACGCCGACGAGCCCGACGAGGACCTCGACTGCGAGTACCTGGGCGGGCCCGTGCGCATGGAGCTCGATGTCGGGGCGTGGGCCCGTGACGTGGTGGCCGAGGAGCTGCCGATGTCCATCCTGTGCCGCGAGGACTGCGCCGGGCTGTGCGCCCGCTGCGGGGCCGACCTCAACACCGCTCCATGCGACTGCACCGACGACGAGGTGGACCCCCGATGGGCCGCGCTGGGGGAACTGAAGGAGCGCCTCGGCGACGTCGACGGCGACGCCGGATGACCACGGTGGCCCGCTCGGGTTGCCCGCGCCACTCGTGAGGCGCTAACCTCCCGCGTCGTTCCGGACCCGGTCCCTACCAGGAGCCACGTTGGCAGTTCCCAAGCGCAAGACTTCCCGTGCCCGTCGTGACAAGCGGCGCGCCACCCATTCGATCCAGGCGACGCGCCTGGGTCGCTGCCCGCGCTGCACGGCTCCGGTGATGCCACACCACGTCTGCATGGTGTGCGGTCACTACAAGGGCCGCGCGGTCGTCGACACCGGCGCCTGAGCACCGTGTCTGACGTCGTCGTCGCCGTCGATGCGATGGGCGGCGACAAGGCACCGCAGGTCCCCGTGGCCGGCGCCGTCGAGGCCGCACGCGAGGGCATCGGCATCGTGCTCGTGGGCGACGCCCCGCTCCTCGAGAAGACCCTCGAGCAGCACGGCGACCTCCCCTCGAACATCGAGATCGTCCACGCGCCCGATCGCATCCTCTCCACCGACGACGCGGTCAAGGCCGTGCGCACCAAGCCGGATGCCTCGATGGTGGTGGCATGCCGGCACGTGCACGAGGGCCGCGCCGGCGCGGTGATCTCCGCCGGGCACACCGGCGGCATGCTGGCGGCGTCAACGCTCATCCTGCGCCGCCTGCCGGGCGTCATCCGCCCCGGCCTCGCCGTGCCCATGCCGTCGATC
This sequence comes from Actinomycetota bacterium, assembly GCA_005788075.1. Lineage (GTDB taxonomy): Bacteria > Actinomycetota > Thermoleophilia > Miltoncostaeales > Miltoncostaeaceae > SYFI01. Next base: position 2,319 of record SXZC01000206.1, on the reverse strand, counting down.
GCCGGGCCCATCGTGATGATCGACGGCGGCGCCAACGCCGAGTGCAAGCCGGAGTACCTCGCGCAGTTCGCGGTGATGGGCCGCGTGCTCGGCCGCGACATCCTCGGCATCGACGACCCCACGGTGGGCATCCTCACCATCGGCGAGGAGGCGGGGAAGGGCACCGAGCTGGTGCTCGAGACCTACGAGCTGCTGAAGGGCACCCCGGGCTTCATCGGCAACATCGAGGGGCGCGACATCCCCAAGGGCAAGGCCCGCATCATCATCACCGACGGCTTCACCGGCAACGTGGCGCTCAAGCTCTACGAGGGCACGGCCGCGATGATCTTCCACGAGATCCGCCGGGGCCTCACCTCGAGCGTGCGGGGCAAGGTGGCGGGCGCCCTCGGCATGCCGGTGTTCAAGGACCTGCGCAAGAACATCGACCCCGAGGAGTACGGCAGCGCCTACCTGCTGGGCGTGCGGGGCATCTCGATGATCGGCCACGGCAACACCGGCACCCGCGGCATGGCCAATGGCATCCGCCGCGCCGCGCAGGGCATCCGCGAGGACGTCACCGGCCACATCCAGGCCGGCATCGCCGCCAGCGCCTGAATCCCGCTCCATGCCGGGCCGCGGGGCGTCCGGCGGCACTGGTACGTTCCGCCGCGTTCCCGGACCAGTCTCATGCCCTTAAGGAGCAATGGTGGATCGAGCGCAGGCCCTCTCCGAGCTTCAGTCAATCCTCGTCGAGCAGCTCGGCGTGGACGCCTCCGAGGTCGTCGAGACAGCTTCCTTCGCGGAGGATCTCAACGCGGACTCCCTCGACCTGGTCGAGATGATCATGGAGATGGAGGACAAGTTCGGGGTCAAGATCCCCGACGAGGACGCGGAGAAGATCGTCACGGTCGGTGACGCCGTCGACTACATCGTCGCCCGCTCCGGTTCCTGACGGGTCCGGGCCCCGGCCACGTGATCTGGCGGAGCTCCTCGCGTTGCTCACCCCAGATGCCCGGCGCCTGGCGCTCGCCCATCCGTTCTGGGCCCCGGACTCCCTCCGCTCGTATGAGCGGCTGGAGTTCCTCGGGGACTCGGTGCTGGGCGTGATCGTCACCGAGGCGCTCATGCAGCGTCACCCCGACCGGCTCGAGGGCGACCTCACCTGGATGCGCCAGGCGGTCGTCTCGCGCGACGCCTGCGCGGTGGTGGCCGACGCCTGCGGCCTGCCGCAGGCCATGGTGGATGCCGCACCGAAGGCGCGCCGCGACGATGCGCGGCGCCTCGCCGAGCATCGCAACGTGAAGGCGGCGCTCGCGGAGTCGGTCATCGGCGCCGCGTGGCTCGATGTGGGGGAGCCCGCCACCCGCTCGGCGGTGCTTGGTGCATTCGCCGAGCCGCTGGACCACGCGCACGAGCGCATCCGCGACCCGAAGACCAAGCTGCAGGAACTGCTGCAGGGGCGGGGGGAGCCGGCGGCGCGCTACGAGATCATGGGCCGGGAGGGATCGGCCCACGACGCCACGTTCCACGCGCGCGCGCTGCAGGGCGACCGCGAGATCGGCGCGGGCTCCGGCCGTTCGAAGCAGGCAGCGGAGAGGGCCGCGGCAGAGGCCGCGCTCGCGTCCCTGGGCGAGGGGAGCTGACGCCGTGCTGAGGCGCCTGCGCATCAAGGGCTTCAAGTCGTTCGCCGACCCGGTCGACCTCGAGTTCGGTCCGGGCATCAACGTGATCGTCGGTCCCAACGGGTCCGGCAAGAGCAACATCTCGGAGGCCATCGCCTGGGCCCTCGGTGAGCAGCGCTCGGGCAAGCTGCGCGCGCCGGCCATGCAGGACGTCCTGTTCTCGGGCGGCGACGGCCGGCAGCCCGTGGGGCTCGCCGAGGTGGTGGTCACCCTCGAGGGCGTTCCCGGTGAGGGCCCCGCCGAGATGGGCGTCTCGCGGCGCCTCACGCGCGCCGGGGAGTCCGGGTACCGGCTGAATGGCGGCAACGCCCGCCTGGTGGACGTGCTCGACGCGCTCTCAACCCGCGGCCTGGGCCCGCAGTCGCTCTCGATCATCCGGCAGGGGCAGGTGGAGGCCATCTGCCAGAGCAAGCCGGTTGCGCTGCGGGGAATCCTCGACGAGGCCGCCGGCACGGGCCTGCCAAAGCGTCGCCGCCACCGGGCGGAGCTGCGCCTCAAGCACGTGGACGATCACCTGGCGCGTGCCCGTGACCTCGCGAACGAGTTGGCGTCCCGCGCGCGGTCGCTCGAGCGCCAGGCCCGGGCGGCCGCGCGTGCCGCCGAGGTCGCGCGCGAGCTCGATGAGTCGCGCGACGCGCTCGCCGGGGCTCGCGCCGTG